>JAYWAC010000038.1:0-48279 GCA_043782755.1 Pseudomonadota bacterium
TTGATCGACAGCATGTTGGGATTCAAGGGCACACCGAGCTTGTTCAGACAACGCCCCTCGGCATGCAGCTTGCGACCTAATTCATCGACGGCGGTGAAGCGCACGCGACTCGGATAACCGGTCGCGCGATCGCGCTCCAGCACTTCGCGCCGACCGCTGGCGAGCTTGGACCACTGACCGTCGCGAATCAGGTAGCCGTGATAGGACTCGAAGTGACCACCACGAAAGGCGGTGATGGTGTGGAAGGCATCGTTGGCCGAAGCCGTGGCATAGCTGTAGCCACCGCGCGCCGGACCTTTCGGCACCATGCCGCGCCCGAATTGTGAACGCTGGCCCCAGGAGCGATCGCGAAAGCCATAAGAATCGACTGGGTACTCGCGGCCATGCAGAGCGATGCGGCCCTGATACCTACCGGGCTGATCGAGATGCCCCTTGCCCAGGTAATGCGGCTTGGCGATGGCGGTGAAAGTCAGATCGACTTCTATTTCGTCGTTGCCGTCCGGATCGGTATAGCCCACCGCGTAACGCGTCAGCGGTTCGAGGCAGCGTATGCGTATGCCATTCGGACAGACGATATTGGAAAGCGGCTGGTCGGGGAGCTGCAAATGCCAGAAGTTTTTCGCGTACAGACAATTCCAAGGCTGGTCGCCCTGGTCGTTCCAGAAGTACACGCCACCCGCCATCACTTTCTGATTGGGACGGAAGAAGGGATAGAGCTGGCCGGAAAGCTTGTGCTCCGGCACGGTGAAGGTGAACCAGCAGGTTTCGGTGCGCTCGGGATCGCCGTCGAGTGGCGGGTGGAATTCGTCGTCCGGATGCATGGCAATGGCGTTCATGGCAGTCCTTCCAATGCGAGTACTTCGGGCAGGAGGGTGCACATCGGATTGAGTGCGACCAGATCCTGGTTGGCATCGAGACGCCCGGCCTCGATGCGGCGTTCAAAAAATCGGTGATAGATGATGGCCAGGCGCACGAGGCCGAACTTGAACCACCACAGCACATGGGGCTGGGCGTGGCCGGCGAGCGCGGCGTAATACACCACCGTCGCCTGGGGCGAAGGCAGATGCGGTAACCGCTCCAGACCCAGCGAACGCCACTGTGCCCAATCCAGCACCAACCAGAAGGCCAGATCTTCCTGCGGATCGGACAGGCCGCACAACTCCCAGTCGAGCAGCGCACGCACCTGCTTGTTTTCGATCACGCAATTACTGATCTTGGCATCGCCCCAATGCACGCGCGGGCGGGCGGCGGGCGGACGGCTGTCGCGCAATTGATCGAGCGCCGCTTCGAGCAAGGGCAGCGGACGACGCGCGCCCCAGTGCATGAAATCCCGCCACTGTTCGAGACGACGCAGACCGGGGTCGGCATCCAATGCCATGCCCCACGGCGCATCGATGAGAAACTCGAAACCATCGGCGAGCGGTTCAAGGCGATGCAGAGCCACCATCGCCGCGATACCCGAGTACCAGGACTCCGCTTGGTCGGACGCCGGCAATGCCGCCAGCCAGCCGCCACTGTGATAGGAAGGATTGTCCGATGGCACCTGGCCACGCACACGCTCCATCACATAGAAGGGCGAGCCGAGCACGCTTGCATCGGCTTCGAACCAACGCACCTTGGCCACCGGCACCGAGGAGACTTCGGCGACACGCTGCTGCACGCGCGCCATCACACTTAAGTCGTACGCGCGGAACAGGCCGCCGCTGGCCGGCCCGACCTGCATGACCAGTGCCTCACGGCGTCGACCGAGCAGGCATTCGAAAAGATAGGTTTCGTTGGAGAGCCCCGCGCCCGCCGGGCGAGAAAGCTCGTGGATGACCGCGCCGGCATAACCCGGTCGTTGCGCGAGCCAGCGGCCCAGCGCCTGCGTCACCGTGTCGAGATCGCGACGGCCAGCGCGAGGCATGTGGTCTGTCATCGCGGGCCGTCAGTCCCGTGCCACGGGCTGCGTTTCACCCTCCGGTCGCGTCATCGTGTTCTCCAAGCAAGGCGCGCAATGGCGGCATGCATTACCGCATAGATTAACCGCCCAGGCTCAAGGGTGGTACGCTCGGCACGCCTTAGAATGTCCGACTGAAGTCGGAGCTACAGGGGTGCCCGGGATGACCACCTTGCACATTCTGTCCAGCGCCGTCGCGCCGCGACTTTCGTATACTCCCCTACAACCATTCAAGAGGAGGACGCTCTATGCACGCTCTACTGTTCTATTTTGCCGTGGCCAGCGCGCTGCCGTTACAGCCTGACGCGCTGCCGGTCGCGCCTTTCGACATCAGCGTCGGTCAGCAGGTTGTAGCCCTGCGCGAAACCATGATCGCGCGTAGTGCTGGCGTGCGCATGGTGCTGTTCGTGCGCGGCGACACGCCCGCCCATTTCAAGGCGCACTATCCTCTCGGCTCGGTCACCGCCCACCTGCGCGATGCCCACGGTCAGGAACTAGCGCTCGCCCATACCGGCTATGTCTATTATCACGGCCACGCCGGTCTTGAACTGACGGAACAGGCACCCGCTGCGCGCGGCCAGGCCTTTGGTCATTTCGAATTGGACGCCAAGGTCGCGCTGAACAATGTCCGTGTGGTGTGGCTGGACCGACTCGCGCAGCGCGTCGAAGACCTGCAACCCGCCTTGTAGAACAAAGAATGAGCATGTCGCCGTCCATCATGATCACCGGCTGGGGCCAGGTCACACAGCCCAAGCAGGCCACACCGCCCTATATGGAACCCATCGACATGATGGAGTGCGCGGCGCGCGACGCGGCCGCGCAGGCGGGCCTAGGCGCACTCAACAGCATCGACACCGTCCTGGTGGTGCGCCCGCAGAGTCGCGTGCCCAAACAGCCGGGCGAGGAACTGGCGCGTCGTCTCGGCATTGCACCGCGCCGTATCGAGTTGTCCGGCATCGGCGGTCAAGTGCCACAGCAATTCGTCAATCGCGCCGCCGGCCTCTTGGCGCGCGGTGAGGCGGACACCGTGTTGCTGGTCGGCGCGGAAACCTATTACCCGCGCACCGAGGACGCGGTGCGTGGCGAGCAGGCCTTGATTCAAGGCATCCCCGATGACTACGGCGAGGAAGACGCGGTCGGCAGCAACGAACTCGAAATGCGCCATGGCCTGAGTTTGCCTATCCATGGCTTCCCGTTATTTGAAGTCGCGCTGTGGGCACAATCGGGATTGAATCGCGCGCAGTGGTTGGCCAAGGTCGGCGGCATGTGGGCCGGCTTCAGTGAAGTGGCCGCGCGTCATGCCAATGCCTGGACACGCACGCCCTTGAACGCCGCGACTATCACCACACCCAGCGCCGACAATCGTCCCATCTGCTTTCCTTACACCAAGCGCATGGTTTCGCTGGTGATGGCCGACATCGGTGCCGCCATCATCCTCACCACCGCCGAGCGCGCCGCCGCGACGCGCGGTGGCGCCGGTCAAGCGGTGTATTTCCTGGGCGGCGGTTTCGCCAAGGACAAGCAGCGCTTCATGGTGCAGAAGAACGATTACACGCGCAGCCCGGCGCTGGAACAGGCCGCCGACAAGGCGCAGAACCGCGCGGGGCTGCGCGCCTCGGAGGTGGAATGCTTTGATCTCTACAGCTGCTTTCCCTGTGCGGTGACGGTCGCGCGCAACACCTTGGGCCTCATCGATGGTGACACACGCCCGCTGACCTTGACCGGCGGCTTAGGCTTCTTCGGTGGCCCCGGCAGCAACTATGCGCTGCATGGCGTGGCGACCATGGCCGAGACCTTGGCTAGCGGGCGTTATCGCACCGGCATGACCACGGCACTCGGCTGGTTCATGCACAAATACGCAGTCGGTCTCTATGGCGTCACGCCTAACGGCGTCGATCTGCGCGGCTGCGATCTTGAGGACGAGGCCCATCCCGAGGCAGGTGCAGGCGCTGTCGAGATCGCCGCACAGGCCAGCGGCCAGGGCACCATTGAAACCTACACCGTCATCTACGATCGCGAGCAGCGCCCGACGCGCGCGCTGGTCTATGGGCGCAACGACGAAGGCTTACGCTTCGTCGCCAACACGAGTGGTGACGAAGCGAGTTTTGCGGCCTTGACCGGCGAGAACCAGGTCGGGCGGAAAGTGCAGCTGCACTGCGTCGGTGACGTGAACATCGCTCAGTTGCAGGACTAATGGCTAAGAGTCGCGGTCCGCTCGACGAGGCCAAGCTCGATCGCGTGGTGGCACAGGCGCGCCGTCAGAGCGATGAGCGTGCACGCGGTTACCGCGAACAGGCCTTGAAACTCTATCCCTGGGTCTGTGGGCGCTGCGCACGCGAATTCACGCGCGCCAACCTGCAGGAACTGACCGTCCATCACCGCGATCACAATCACGACAACAATGCCGCCGATGGCAGCAATTGGGAATTGCTGTGCATCTATTGTCACGACAACGAACATGCGCGCTTGCTCGAACAACTAGGCCCCGCGAAGGGCCAAGCGGGCGGTGGATCAGTGGCGACCCATCAGCCCTTTGCGGCACTAGGCGCTTTGATTAAAAAGTAGGTGCGGCCATTCGCACATGCAATGGCGCGCCGAGGCGATATGCCCTGGCACGAATGTGCGAATGGTCGCACCTACGAACAAGAGAGCGTCGCTGAACAGGCTGCGACGCTCCCTTCACATCAATGATCGATATGCACCTTACGATAGGAAAACCGCCACTCGCCGTTTTCCTTGCGCAACTTGTCGTTATAGCCACCGACCGCCGCCAGTTCAGTCTTGCCGCCCTTGAGTGAGAAATAAATCAGGTTGCAGAAACCGGTAGCGTTATCGCCGTCGATGTCGAAACTGACATTGACCATCATGTGTCGCACCTTGCCGCCTTCCCAGGAGCGGTAGTAGGACTGGGTGAATTCGCGCAGCTTGTCGTGGCCGGGAAATTGGCCGTATATCGGACTATCAAAAGTGCCGTCTTGGGTGAACAGCTGCACCCAGTCCTCGAAGCGTTCGCTGTCGATAGTGATGGCATAGCGCGCATAGAGCTCGCGGATCTGTTCGCGATCTTCAAGCGTTCCGGTGATCTTAGGCATGGGCTCCCCTTTCGTCGTTGGCACCGTAGTGGGTGGTCGATGATGTGCCGAACCTGCATCGGTTCGCGTCAGTCAGTCTAGATCAGCTGCGGCGCGGCACAAAGACCGTTGCCGCCATGCACTCATGTAGAATGCCGGCGCCGGGTGCGCGTGTCGCGGGCCCATTCAATGGCTGACAGCAGCGCCTTTGTTCTTGCTCCCCAAAGAAAGGCTACAGCGGATCCTGAACCTGGCCATGCCGGTGATCGCCGGCATGGTGTCGCAGAACGTCCTCAATCTGGTCGACACCGCGATGGTGAGTCGCCTGCCCCACAGCAATGCGGCACTGGCGGCGGTCGGTTACGGCGGCTTTGCGTTGTTCCTCGCGCAATCGATCATTCTCGGCTTGTCTACCGGTGTGCAGGCTTCGGCGGCGCGACGCAAGGGCCAGGGTCGTCTGCAAGAGACCGGGCATTTTCTCAACGCGGCCTTGATCATCATCGCGCTGACCGCGCCCCTGTTAAGCCTCGCGCTGCACCATCTCATCCCTTATTTCTATCCCTATATCAATCACGATCCGGAAGTGATCGCGCTCGGCGTGCCCTATCTCCAGATCCGTTCAGCCGGCATCATTTTCGTCGCCATGAATTTCTCTTTTCGTGGTTATTGGAACGCGGTAGATCTCACGCGTCTATACATGACCACGCTGATTGCCATGCACGCCCTCAACATCACACTGAACTACATCCTGATCTTCGGTCACTTCGGCGCACCGGCCATGGGTGTGCGCGGCGCGGCCTATGCATCGGTCATCGCACTCGGCTTTGGTACCACCATTTATTTCTGGCTAGGCATGCGCTGGGCGGGCGGCTATGGCTTTCTGCGACACTTGCCTAGCCGCGCCGACATCAAACGTCTGGTGCAGTTGTCGCTGCCGAATGGCGTGCAGCAGATGTTCTTCTCGGCCGGCTTCCTGGCCTTGTTCTGGATCATCGGCAAGGTCGGCACCGCCGAGGTCGCCGCCGCTAACGTGCTCATGAATCTCATGCTGGTCGCCTATCTGCCCGGCATGGGCTTTGGTCTCGCCGCCGCGACCCTGGTCGGCCAAGCGCTTGGCCGTAACGACGCGGTCGATGCCGCGCGCTGGGCGTGGGATGTGGTGAAGGTTGCGCTGATCACGATGGGCTTGATCGGCCTGCCGATGGTGGTCGCGCCGGAAGCGGTGTTGACCACCATCTACCGCCTCAAGCCCGAGACCTTGGAGGTCGCCCAGTGGCCGCTGCGTCTGGTCGGCTTGAGCATGGTTTTCGAGGCGGTCGGCACGGTGTTGCAGAACGCGCTGCTCGGCGCCGGCGACACGCGGCGCGTGATGCTGACCACCATCGCCAATCAGTGGCTGCTGTTGCTGCCCGCCGCCTATCTGGTCGGTCCGTTCGCAGGCCTCGGGCTGACCGCGTTGTGGGCCTTGCAGGTCATGTCACGCAGTCTGCAGGCGCTGATCTTCGCCGTTTACTGGCGCGGTCGGCGCTGGGCGAACATCAAGATTTGACGCGCCTGCAGGGCATTGCTCATCGGTTCGCGCGTCCGTTGCGAACTAATGCCGCATCAAACCGAAATCGAACACCAGCTTGCTGTAGGGCGCCTGGATGCCGAAGCGCTGCGCCTCCACAGCGTCGTGGCTCTGCGCGAAGTCGCCGACCAGACTTTCTTTGGTCGCGAACACCGCGTCCGAATCGAGGTATTGATCGCCCTTGACGAAGACATGGGTGGTCAAAGGTTCGCAGCCGTCGGCCTTGACCATGAAATGCAGATGGGCGGGACGGAAGGCATGACGACCGGCGGCGTCCAGCATGCGCCCTACCGGTCCGTCGGTTGGCACCGGATAGGACACCGGCTTCTCGGTGATCAAGGCGTATTCGCCTTGCGCGTTGGTAGTGAAACAGCCGCGTAGATTCCATGCTGGCGCGCTCGCATCCTGCACGTCGTAAAAGCCATTGGCGGCGGTCTGCCAGATTTCCAAGGTCGCGCCAGTCAGCGCCTGACCGTGCTGATCCGTGACGCGACCGGTGACCAGACAGGTCTCGGCTGCATCGAGATGACGACGACGCACATCGGCACCATAAGGCAGGTCGGGCGAACCCGGCACGAAGAACGGCCCGAGCACGGTCGACTCGGTGCCGGCGCCGCCCTTGGGATGGTTGACGGCATCGACCAGCATCGACACACCGAGCGTATCCGATAGCAGGATGAATTCCTGACGCTTGTCGTCGCACTTCTTGCCGGTCTCGGTCAAAAACTGGATAGCCGCGAACCATTCGGCTTCGGTCAATTCAACGTCTTTGACGAAACCATGCAGGTGCGTGATAAGTGAAGTGAAGATCTGTGCCATGCGCGGCGAGGTGGTGCGGGCGGTGTAGGCCTTAATCACTTCCTCGGTCAGATTATCGACAGTAAAGTCTTTCACGCCGTGCTCTCCCCTGGCTGGATGGTGGTGCGAACGTTTGCGCCGCGCGCGTTGCGTGCGCGACTATTGTGCGGTGAGGCCCATGACGAGTACAGGGCGCGCGCGCTTCATTCACCCGCTTCGTTGTTGACCAGAAAACTCTCCGGCAGATCCGGTCCCCAATAACACAAAGCTTCGAGCGGCGAGTGTAGGCCGGTCTGCCACGCGCTGCCGGCGGCAATGAAATCGATGTCCGAGGAATACTCGCAATAAGAGCCCCACGGGTCGCGCACATACTGGAAATGATCGGAGCCCACACCGTGACGCCCCACGCCCCAGCCATGACGATAGCCGGCATCACGCATCTGCATGCCGCCGAGGCCACACTCCTCCATGCTCGGCACTTCCCAGGCGACGTGATGAAAGCCGTGGCGCACCGACTTGGCGAAGGCCAGCAGGTGATGATCCGAACCGTGCTGCCCGTAGAGGAAGGACAAGAGATCAAGTGCGGTGTCGGCGACGCCCAAGCCTAGGATCTCGCTGTAGAACGCGGTCTGACGCGGCACATCGTGGGAGAACAATTGCACATGGGACAGACGCGTCGGCCGCACGCGCGGCGCGGCCTTACGTCCACCCTCGACCGCACGCGGGCGTTCGACATTGGGCGGCGGCGCGCCACGGCGAGCGCTGGGCGAGACCTTGGGCCCGACTTTCACCTGCAGCAGGTTGCCGTCCGGGTCGGTGTACCAACTGCCGCCTGACTCGGCCTCGCGCGGTCCGTCCTGGCGCTGTGCGCCGGTCGCTTCCAATTGGCGCAGGAGGCCGCGGTAATCGGTGTCGGAGCAGCCAAAGGACAGCCAGGCCAGGCCCTTCGCCGCGCCCTGCACGATGCGCCCCCAGACATGACCGCTGCCCGCGCATTTCAAGGTCAGCACCTCGCCGACGCGCGCCACGCTGAGACCAAAGGCCTCGTAGAAACTCGCGGCAACGTTCAGATCAGGCACGCGCAGCGCAAAGTGATCGAGGGAATGAATGGCGGCGAGCCGCGTAGTGCTATTCATGTTGTTTTCCTTCCGCTGAGATCTGCGGTTAGCAGGCGCCAACCCGCTCGAATCGCCATGCCAACTTGAACGGCGAGCGCTAAGGGCGGCGATTTAACAATCTATAACGGAATCCGAGCCCTTAGTGCGTAAGGTTTTAACGTCCTTGGACAGGCGCGGCAATAGAATCATGCGACTAACAGCGATGAACGCCCGAGCACCAAGCATGGAGTACGCCTCCGCCATCAACCAGCACAACCGCCGTGCCGCCTATCGCGTCGCGCCCGACGCTGTCGACGCATTGGATCTCGCCATTTTGAGTCAACGCCAGCAGCTGGTACGCGCGGTGGTCGAGGACGTCGCTTTCGGTGGCGCGCGTGTGCGTCTCGCGCGCGAACAGGCGAGCGGCTTGACGGCGGGTGAGCAGGTCACCCTCGCGATGCGCTCGGTGCGCTACCAGTACAAGAATCACATGCTCGCGCGGGTCGTCTCGGTAGTCGAGGGTGACAGCGCGCACACCGTGCACCTGGCGTTTGAAGGTGCCCACACGGATATGCCCATGCACAGCAATGATCACTTCGCGCTATTCAACCGACGCGCCCTGCAACGCGGCGTAGTGCCCGCCGCCGGCATCGATCTCGAAGCCGAAGTCACACCGAGCGAAGTCACCGATCGCAATCTGCGCGTTTACCCGGTAGGCGTGCGCAATATTTCCAACGTCGGCATCAGCCTCAAAGTGGGCGCCAGCGCCAACCATGCGCTGAGTGGTCACGACGAACTGTCCCTGACCCTGCGTCTACCTGGTAGCCAGGGTATACGCCGCATCGCCTGCCATGTGCGCCACCGCCTGCACGACGACGCCGAATTCATCTACGGCTGCGAGTACGATTGGAACGCCACCATCGACCCGCTGACGGTTGCCGAAGAACTGTTGGACTTCACGTTGGAGAACGCCGAGCTGCGCTGAATGACGGCCAGGGTAACCTTCGAGACAGAAGGCGGTAGGGATAGGAGGGCGCCACGCGGCGCCCTCTTTTTTGTCGCTCAAGTAAAGCGCAGCGACACCGAGCCGAGATCCTGAAACCGCACCGAAATCGCATCGCCCCGTGCAATACCAATGGCAGCGGTGATACCACCGGTCATGATGAAGCTGCCGGCCGGGATCACCTGGCCGCGACGGGCGAGGTTATTGGCCAGCATCGCGACCGAGGCGGCGGGATGGCCGAGCACGGCGGCGGCGGCGGCCGATTCAACGATACGGCCGTTCTTCTCCACCACCAGCCCCAAGGTCGGCAGATCGAGTTCATCCACACAACGGGCACGACCACCGGTGACGAAACCAGCGGCCGAAGTGTTGTCGGCCACCACGCTTAACAAATCGAATTTGAAATCACGATAACGTGAATCGAGGATCTCGACCGCCGGCATGACGAAGTCGGTGGCGGCCAACACTTGGGCGATGTGGCAACCGGGGCCCGACAACTCAGTGTGGGTGACGAAGGCGACCTCGGCCTCGATGCGCGGCGCAATGAAGCTATCGAACGGGACCTCGCCACCGTCGGGATAGGCACCGTAGTCACACAGAAAGCCAAACACCGGCTCGGTGACATTCATCTGCTTCATCTTGGCCTGCGAGGTGAGGCCGCACTTCAAGCCGGCGATGCGCACACCGGCCGCTACCTTGGCGGCGCGTATCGCGTCCTGGATGGCGTAAGCGTCGTCCCAATCGAGAGCGGGATATTCGTCAGTGATCTTGCTCAGCGGTTGGCGCTCACGCTCAGCGTTTGCGAGCCGCGCCGCCAGCATCGCAATCGTTGCCTGATCTAGAGTCATTGTGCCGCCCTCGCCCGTGCCGCATCACGCAGATTGAGCGCGACGTCTTCAATCATATCTTCCTGACCACCGATAGTTTTGCGCTTGCCGAGTTCGACCAGGATCTCCGCCGAGGGCACGCCATGTTTGGCGGCCGCGCGCTTGGCGTGCAGCAGGAAAGAGGAATAGACGCCGGCGTAGCCCAGGATCAAAGAGTCCCTATCAATGCGTATCGGCTGATCCATCATCGGTACGACCCAATCTTCGGCGACATCCGTCAGCTTATAGACGTCGACACCGGTCTCGGCCCCCATGCGTGCCAGCACCGCATTGAATACTTCCAGCGGCGTGTTGCCAGCGCCGGCACCGAGGCCCGCCACCGAGCCATCGATACGCACCGCGCCCGCTTCGACCGCCGCCAATGAATTGGCCACGCCCATAGCAAGATTGTGGTGACCGTGAAAACCGATCTCGGTCTCGGGACGCAGGCCCGCACGCAGCTTGCCGATCCGCGCGGTGACATCGTCCGGCAGCATGTAGCCGGCCGAGTCGGTGCAATAGACGGTGTTGGCGCCGTAGGACTCCATGAGCTTGGCCTGCACCAGCAACTCTTCGGGCGAGACCATGTGCGCCATCATGAGAAAGCCGACGGTATCGAGACCGAGCTGGCGCGAGCGCGCGATGTGCTGCTCGGAGACATCGGCTTCCGTGCAGTGGGTGGCGACGCGGATGGTGCCAACGCCGCAGTCCTTGGCCATATGTAGATGCTCGACCGTACCGATGCCGGGGATCAGCAGCGCCGAGATGCGCGCCTGCTTCATGTGCGGGACGACGGCCTTTAAGTATTCGTCGTCCTGGTGGGCCGGAAAGCCGTAGTTGATCGACGCGCCGCCCAGACCATCGCCATGGGTCACTTCGATCAACGGCACACCGGCCGCATCGAGCGCGCTGGCCACGTTGACCATCTGCGCAAGCGAAATCTGGTGGCGCTTGGGATGCATGCCATCACGCAGACTCATGTCGTGCAGCGTGACTTTCCGGCCGGTGAGATTCATGGCGGCTCCTTCGTCCTTCAAGCGTTGACGGCGGCAAGCGTGAGGCTGCCGTCGAGGATTTCCTGGGCAAACATCTCGGCGGTGCGTAAAGCGGCCGCCGTCATGATGTCGAGATTGCCGGCGTAGTTCGGCAGATAATCGCCGAGCCCTTCGACCTCGAGATAGATCGACACGCGCTTGTCATCGAACACCGGCCCGTTCTTGAGTCGATAGCCGGGCACATATTTCTGTACTTCGGCGATCATGGCGTGCACCGAAGCGGTGATAGCCGCCTGGTCGGGCTCATCCGCCGTCAGGCAATGCACAGTGTCGCGCATGATGAGTGGCGGCTCGGCGGGATTCAAAATGATGATGGCCTTGCCACGCGTCGCGCCGCCGACCTGCTCGACCGCGCCGGCCGTGGTGCGGGTGAATTCATCGATGTTCTTGCGCGTGCCGGGGCCAGCCGATTTGCTCGCCACCGTCGCGACGATCTCCGCGTAGTCGACCTTCTGCACCCGCGACACCGCCGCGACCATGGGAATCGTCGCCTGGCCACCGCAGGTCACCATATTGACGTTCATGGCCTGCTTGCCGACCTGTTCGCGCAGATTCACCGGCGGCACGCAGTAGGGCCCGATAGCGGCCGGCGTCAGATCGATGACCAGCACACCACGCGCCATCAAGGGCCTGGCGTTGGCGGCATGCACATAGGCCGAAGTCGCATCGAAGGCGATCTGAATATGGTCTTGTTCGAGATGCGGCAACAAACCTTCAATGCCGTCGCTGGTGACTTTCAAGCCAGCGTTGCGCGCCTTTTTCAAACCGTCGGAATGGGCGTCGATGCCGACCATCCACAGCGGCTTGATGAGCTTGCTGCGAAGCGCCTTGATCATGAGATCGGTGCCGATGTTGCCGGAACCGATCAGGGCTGCGTTGATGGGCATGATTATTCCTTGCTTGCGGTGTTCAAGTGAAACGCACGCTGCACTGGCCGATGCCGCCGATGGCCATATGCATATTGTCACCGGGCTTGACTGGCTGTAGCGGCACCAAGGATCCGGACAGAATCACTTCACCAGCCTTTAAGCTCACACCGCGTGCGCCGAGGGTGTTGGCCAGCCAGGTGATGCAGTTGACCGGCGAACCGAGCGCGGCCGCGCCGGCACCGGTAGAAATGATTTCGCCATTCAGACTGACGACGATGCCGCAGGTCGAGAGATCGACGGCGGTCGGCTTGATGGCTCTATCGCCCAACACCACCACGCCGCAGGAGGCGTTGTCGGCGATAGTGTCCTGAATTTTTATCTTCCAGTCGGTGATACGCGAGTCGACAATTTCGAAACAGGGCATGACGAAATCGGTGGCGCGGATAACGTCGGCATTGGTCACACCCGGACCGCACAAGTCGCGCTTTAGAATGAAGGCGATTTCGCCTTCGGCACGCGGCGCGATGAGCGTGCTGCCGGCCGGCACCTCGGCGCCGGTCGCAAACATCATGGTGTCGGTCAGATAACCGAAGTCCGGCTGATGCACGTTCAACATGGTCATGACCGTCTGGCTGGTCACGCCGATCTTAGTACCGACCACACGCTCGCCCGTCGCGAGGCGGCGCTCGAGAAAACGGCGCGAGATGAGGTAGGCATCGTCGAGCGTGATGTCGGGCGCCTGAGTGGTGAGCGGCGCGATGGTGGTGCGCGCGGTCATTGCGTCGAACAACGCATCGCCGAATTTCGTGATCTGGCTTTTTTCCATCGTGTTCAATCTCGCGTCGTGGCAAGCGCGCCGGCCCGCCTCACAGTTTCAGACAAACGTTACGCAGTTCGGTATAGAACTCCAGCGAATGCACACCGCCCTCACGACCGATGCCGGAATGCTTGGCGCCGCCAAAGGAGGTGCGCAGATCGCGCAGGAACCAGCAGTTGACCCAGGTGATGCCGACATCGATTTTCTCGGCCACGCGGTGGGCACGCGCGGCATGTTGCGTCCACACCGTGGTGCACAGACCATAGTCGGTGTCGTTGGCCAGCGCGATCACTTCGTCCTCGTCATCGAAGGGCGCAAGGTGCGCGCAGGGCCCGAAGATCTCTTCCTTGATGATGGGTGAATGCTCCGGCAGGCCAGTCCACAGCGTCGGCTCTATCCAATAACCGCCAGACAATTCCGCCGCCATCTCGGGAATACCACCGCCGGTGATGACATTCGCGCCGAGCTCACGGGCACGGCGATAGTAACCGAGCACCTTGTCGCGTTGCTGCTGACTGACCATCGGCCCGAGATCCGTCGCGGCATCCTGTGGTATGCCTGCCTTGAGAGCCTTGGCGCGCGCAGCGAGCGCTGCCACAAATCGATCGAAGATCGGGCGCTCGACATACACGCGCTCGGTGCCGAGACACACCTGCCCGCAGTTGGCAAAGGTCGAACGCGCGACACCGTCCAGCGCCGCCTCGAAATCCGCATCGGCAAACACCACACCCGCATTCTTGCCGCCGAGTTCAAAGGACACATCGCGAATACCCACCGCCGCGTTCTTCATGATGGCGGTGCCAGTGACGGTTTCGCCGGTGAAGGTAATGGCGTCGACCAGGGGATGGCGGGTCAGAAATTCGCCAGTCGAGTCGCCACCGAAACCATTGACCACGTTGTAGACACCCGGCGGCACGCCGACTTCGTTCATCACCTCGCCGAGCAGGGTCGCGGTGGCCGGTGTTTCCTCCGAGGGTTTGACCACCACGGTGTTGCCACAGGCCAGCGCCGGTCCGACCTTCCAGGTCATGAGCAAGAGCGGCAGATTCCACGGGCAGATGACTGCGATGACACCTTTCGGTACGCGCACACCATAGTTCAAGGCGCCCGTGCCGTCTGGCGTTTCCATGCGGAAACACTCGGTTGGCACATTGCGAATGATGTCAGCGAAAACCGTGAAGTTGGCCGCGCCGCGCGGAATGTCGATATGTCGCGCCAGTGAATAGGGCTTGCCGGTGTCGCGGCACTCGGCGGCGAGGAATTCCTCGAAACGCTCGTTGATGCGAGAGGCGACCTTGAACAAAAGCGCGCTGCGCTCGGCGATGCTCATGCGCCCCCACGGCCCCTTGAGCGCCGCGCGCGCGGCACGCACCGCACGGTCGACGTCTTCTTCGTTGGCTTCATGTATACGGGCATGGACCTTGCCCACCACCGGATCATAGTTATCGAACAGACTGCCGCTGCCGGAAGCGACGAACTGGCCGTCGATGAAATTCTTGATCTCCTTCACAGAGGAATTGCCTGTCATCTCAGGTCACCACGTTCAAGAAATTCTCGTTCAGACGGCGGTCGTGATAGAAGATCGCACGGCCAAGCTGCTCGGTTTCCCAAGTGATGGGCTCGCGATCCGGATACCAGGAATAGTCGCCACAGAACACTTCGTTACGATTGCCGGACGGATCGAAGAAATAAATCGTGCGACCACGGGTGATGCCGTGGCGGGTCGGGCCGATGTCTATCGAAATGTCATGCATGCTCATGAGATCGGCCGCGTTCAGCACTTCTTCCCAGGTGTTCAGCAGGAAGGAGGCATGGTGCAGCTTGTTCGGTTCCGGGTGTTCGATGAAGGCGATGTCGTGGGCCTTGTTCGAGCAGGAGAAGAAGCCCGCGATCATCGTGCCATCCGGCGTCACCACTCTCTCGGTCAGATTGAAGCCCAGCACGTTAATGAACAAGTCAGCGACATCGGCCAGCTGCGGTCCATACAGCAGACAATGATCGAAGCGATGGGCCTTCATGCCCTTCAGACCTTCCGGCCAGGGATGGGGATTGTGGTTGCCGACGCTGGTACCGAGGTGCGCCTTCTCGGCATAGAGTTCAATCTGGTGACCGCTCGGGATCTCGAAGCGGATGCGGTGACCGCAGCCCGTAAGTTCACCGGCGGGGATGCGCTCGACCGCGCAGCCATAGTCGCGCAAAGCCACTTCAAAGCGATCGAGATCGGCATTCGACAGCACCTTGAAGCCGAGATAATCGATGCCCGGCGCATCGGCCTCGCGCAGCACGATGGAGAAGCTATCGTGTTCGTCCCAGCCTTTGAGATAGACCCGGCCTTGCGCATCTTCGCCGGTCTTGAGCAAACCCAGACGCTCGACGTAATGGGTGAGCGCTGGCGCCATTTCCATGACCCGCAGAGCGCAATGCCCGGGCCGTAAGACTCCTGTGAATGACATCGTGGTGTTCTCCTCGAATGTAGGGACGCGACGTGCGCGCGGGTTTCAAGTCACTGCTCTGCGTAACGCACCCAAGGCACGCACGACCAGATCGCCCTCGGGAATCAACTTGCAGGCGAGGCAGATGCCGGATGCGAGATCCTGTGCGCTGACCTGCGCGCGACTCATCTTGTGCGTGCGATAGCGCGCGCCATCCATCACCTGCACGCGGCAGATGCCGCAGCCGCCGCCGCGACAACCGATGGGAATACCGCATCGGCCGAGTTTCTCCATCGCCGCTAGCACGTTCTGGCCATCTTTGCAGGGAAAGCTTAGGCCGCTATCGATCAGCGTGATCTGGTATTCAAGCATCACGCTAACATCGGACGACGACACCATCTCCATCCTCAAAACTTCTTGAACAGCGCGCTGCGACGCGCCGGCTGCGCGGCGTCGGCGGCGGTAAAGAAGTGTTCCATGAAGATATGTTCTTCGAACAGACGGCCGCGCATGAGCGTGGTGATGCAAGCGTCGATCATGGCCGGCGGCCCGCACAGATAGGCCTTGAGTCCGACGAAGCGCTCGTCGAACAGACGCGCTGCCACGTCGTGCACATAGCCGCGCTCACCCTGCCACTCGCAATCCTTGTCCGCCTCGGACAGCGCCGGCACATAGCGGAAATTGTCATGGGCAACGGCGAGGCGCTCGAACAAGTCGTGATAATAAAGTTCGTCGCGACTACGCGCGCCATGCACCAGCGTGATGGACCGCGTGTCGCCGTCTTCCAGCAGGTCGAGAATCATCGACTTCGGGCTGGACAGGCCCGAACCGCCGGCCAGGAATAACAGCGGCTCGGGCGCCGACTTGCGTACGAAGAAGCGGCCAAGCGGCGCGGTGAAACGGAGTTCATCACCGAGCGCGAGCTGCTCGTGCAGATAAGTCGTGCCGGCGCCGCCCTCGACCTTGCGCACATTGAGTTCGATCTCATTGACGACGGATGGCGCGCTGGCGATGGAGAAGGCGCGCGGCTGAGCCAGCCCCGGCAGCGCGAGATTGAGATACTGACCGGCCTGAAAGGCGAGCCCCGCGCCCTCGACCGTCAGCCACAGACCCTTGATGGTCGGCGTCAGATCCTCAAGACGCGCGACCCGCGCGCGATAATCACCCACGGCGAGTCGCAACGCGTCGTTCTCTTCGTCGACCTCGGCTTCAATGGTGACGTCGGAGCGCAGCGTCGCGCAGCAGGCCAGTGCCTTGCCCTCTTCCCGTTCCAGATCCATGAGCGCGAAGGACGAGGCATGCTGGTGATCGACCTCGCCCTCCAGCACCTCAACCTTGCAGGTGCCGCACAGGCCGTGGTTGCAGGCATAGGGCAACCAGATACCGGCACGCAAAGCACCATCGAGCATGCTCTGGCCGTCCTCGAGTTCGAGGGTTTCGCCGAGTGGTGCTATGGTCAGTCGGAAGCCCACGCGCGCCCTTGGCCTTCAGTAACCGATGCCGTGCAAACCGTCGAGCCCCGGCGCATTGAACTCGATATAGCTCATGTGGCCGATGCCGTTGTCGGCGATGGACTTGTCGAAGTCGGGTTGCCAGGGCGCCTTCTCGAGCTTCCACACACAGCGCGCGAAATCGAGCTTCACGCTCTCGGGATGAGCGGCGTAATCCGGCTTCAGCAATTGTTCGAGAAAATCGCTGAAGCGCATCGCGGTCGGTGCGCGATAGGCGGACGGACAGGCGAACATCAAATGTTTTTCCCAGCGCACATAGAAATTAATGTCACCGCCGTATTGTTCGATACGGTTAGCCGACAGGTACTCATAGGCTGGGCCGAGATGTTTGGTACTCATCGGCGTATCCCTCAGGCCGCGTTGGCTGGCTTGGCTTTGTGCGCTTGCTGCCAGGCGTCCCAGTTCTTCTGGTCCGGCGAGCCACGGTATTCGCCGGTGTCGACACCGCGCTCGAGATGCAGCCAGGCCGCGTATTCGAAGATGTCGCGCGCCCCACCCGCTTCGCCGCGATAGATCTGCTGCGGCGGAATCAAAGCCTGCACGTATTTCATCGGCTCGTGATTGAAGATGTCGGCGCAACCGTCAGAGCAGCAATGATGCTTGGTGCCGGCCGCTTCGACGATGCGCACGCATTGCGTCAACGGATCGTCGGGCTCGGTGTAGAAAATCGGGATCTGACAGACCTGGCAGACCATCGGCAGGCGATTGTTGTAGTAGCGTTCACCGCGTTCCTCACGCTCGCGCAGGAATAACAGGCGCGGCTTATACAAGCGGTCGAAGCTCTCGCCGTACTTTTCGCCGAGCCATGCGATCTCTCCATCATCCGGCACCCAGGTGTGCAGACTGAGCGCATTGCCGTACTGGTAGAGCACCGTCCACATCTCGTGGGTCAAACGATGCTTCTCCTTGATCGTCACTTCATGATGCTTGGGCAAACGGATACCGTAACGCGCAAGATCGTGGAATAAGGCCGTGCCGTTTTCTTCCCAATAGATACCCCAGGCTTCGGCCCAGGACATCACTTTCTTCGGCAACATGTAATCCATCATGGTGCCGACCAGACCGAGCAGGCGATAGCCGCGCCAGAACCATTTATCCAGCCAGCCCTGCACGATGGGCACATTGTCTTCATGCTGCTGGAGCATGAATTTCACCACTTCGAGACCCAAGGTCATATGCCGTGATTCATCGGACTGCGCCGAGAAACCGAAAGTGGTGGTGGCCATGTCGCCGTTATAGGCGGCACCCGACACGAAGGGCATGAACAACAGATTGGTCAGTACGTATTCAAAGGCGAACGAGATAGACGTGACGAACTCGAAAGGCCCGGCCGTCATCGCATCCTCGAAGAAGCTTTTCGGAATGGACAGATACCAGGCGCGGTCGCGCATATGCGCAAAACCGTGAAAGCCGTTGAAGAATTTATTGTAGTGGCTGAAAGCATGGATCTGGGTCTGGGCATGACGCAGTTCATCGATGGACTGCATCTGGCAGGCGATGCGCGCACCGGCGCCACGGAAGGCGCGGCCGGCATGGGCAAAGCCGCGATGGGCGGCGTATTCCAGTGGCGTGATGCCCTGCAACCATAACTTCACAGCGCTCAGATAGCGCGCGTCGGAAATATTCAGCTGGCCATTGTTCTGCTGAAAAGCATCGAGAATGGCGTAGAGCTTGCGCTCCTTCTCGGCTTGATATTTCCAGTAGGCATCCATGGTCAGGCGGAAGGGATCGGCCCATCCATCCCAGTCCTTGATCTTGATGCCTTCGTATTTGTCGTAAGGAAAGACCTCGTCCATGGGCTGATAGGAGGTTTCCCAATCCAGCCCGCGCGTCAGCAGGGCATAGCGTTCCTTGAGACCGAGTTTCTTGGCCATGGTGCGTGTTCCCGTCGTCGTATCAGTTGCGGTGTGGCCGCCGTTCAGGCCTGCCAGGACAGCACAAATTCGTCGTCATCCTCGTCGATGTTGCCACTGAGAGAGATCAGGTTGATGTGGATTTCCTGGAGATCAAAATCGCGCCCGAGCTGGGCCTCAACCGAAGTGCGTTTCACCACCAGCCGCAAAGGACAATCGATCTTGACCATGCCCGGCGACTCATTGGCCACCGCCTCCGGATTGTCAGCCAGGATCGCGCTGATGATGGGCTGCGCTTCGGCGTTGTTCTGAAACGCGATGAAAACCTTATCGGCCATGGTTCATTCCTGGACGCTCAAGGCCAGCCGGCCAACCCGGGTGCGCAGTGCGTGCGCGAGTTCTGTTATGACCGCCGCGCCTTCGCCGTCGAAGGCGTAGTCGGCGAGCGGTGTCAGCGCGGCGCTCAACTCAGGCAACCAACGCGCTATCCAGCCTTCGATGAACTGACGATTGGCCAGCGACTCGGCAGCGACGGTCTTCAATATCGCGTCCACCCAGCGACTCGATTCGGCATACCAGTCGACCATGAATTCCGACAGCATGGAAAACACCGCGCCACCGTGAGCGATGACCCGCGCATCGAAGCGTTCGAACACCAAGGGGTGCACCATGCCATCGATGATGAGGTTCTGCAGGACAAATAACTCGAACCAGTCGCGCGTCACCATCGAGGTCTCGACCACCTTGCGTAGGGGCTGCCACATGACATCGGTCATCCACGCGGCTTTCGCGATATCCAGCAAGGTGGTGTCGTTATCACCGAGCAGGAGGCCGGCGCGGCTCAGGTATTGCGCCACACCCAGCTCGTCCATCATGTGCATGCCCGCAGCGGAAGTCACCGGCCCGCCATAGCCGTAGGCGCAGATATAAGAGTTGTTGGTATTGGCGGCCCAGGCCACATGGCGCATGGGCAGCACGAAGCGCGTGATCTTTTCGCGCCATTGCGCATCCAGCGTCGCCAGCAGGCCGCGCTTCTCGACGAACTCGAAATTCTTTTCCTGCGAATCCTGCTGGCGACCGCGCTGCATGGCCCAGGTGCCGTAGTAATACTGACGCGGATCGATGAGGTCATCGAAGTCACGCATGACTATAGCGGTGCGACTCGGATCGTAGAGCGCGTGGCTTTGATCCCAAGTCGGGCGGTAGTGAAAATTCACCGCCGGTTGTAGACCCCACACCGCTTCCTGGTAGCGGCTCGCGGGCTTGTCGCCGCCGAGTTTGTCGGCGATGTGATCGAAGCTGCGGCGCAGCGGTTCAATGCTGGTGGTCTTGAGATCAATCGACACAGGATTCGTCCTCGTGCTCGGCGCCCGTGCGCCAACGACGCGCGGCAACATCGACCGCATGCGCCTGGGCCGGCGTCAGATGCACCACTTGATGACGCGTGCAAAATTCGGCGAACGCAGCCGGCGGCAAGGTCATTTCCAAATAGAACTCAGGGTCGCCGATGGCAAACTGAAATTCGATATAGCCGTGGTGATGGGCGCGCGTCACGCGCACGAAGTGGCGCGGTGTGTCATCGCGCGCGCAGGCGCCTGGCTTGAATTGACTCACTTCACCCATGGTCACGCGGCTCCTCTCCGCTGCTCGTCAGCGACTTCGGGAGCGGTTCACCGATGTTTGGTGAAGTCTGCGCGCGCGTCGCTGCGAGAGCGACAGTCTGCCCCGCCTGCCCTGCGGCAGCAATGCGTAGCGAATTTTTTTTAGCCCGGCCCAGCCTCGGGACAGGGCGTCACTTGAGCCTTACAGTCCGAGCGCGTGGGTCAGCAGCTTGGACGAAGACTTGCCACCGACAGACTTCACGTAATTGACGACTATTGGCAGGAATTGCGCGATCACGCCCTGCTTCATGCCGAGTTGTTGAAAGGCTGGCGCCAGAGCCTCGGCGGCCCGTAGTTTGTCGCCGAGCGCGGTGCCCGCAAGTAATGCACTTGCGGCGCCACCGCTAGACACGCCGCCAGTGTTACCCGCCAACGCGCCCGCCGCCAAGCCGGCCAGACCTCCCTGCGCGCCGGGCACCGCAGCACCGACCGAGTCGGTAATCTTGTTACGCGCCGCGCCTTTCAATGCATCGGTCGGCGAGACCGGTTGCCCCAGGGTCGCAGCAGCAAGAGCGCCCGTGGTCGAACCACCGCCGGCCATACCGGCGAGCGCCGCAGTCTGGCCCATGCCACCGGTGGCGGACGGCGCCGGCTGTTCACTCAGCAGGAAGGCCGGTGCCGCGCCGAGATACCCGTCGAGACCTGGGATCACGGTCCGCAGTTTCTGGAAATTCTCAGGCGTCATCTGCGCGCGGGCGAGTTTGAAAATCGAGCCGGCGCCGCCATCGGCCTGGGGCTGAGTGACGCCAAGTTTGGAGACCAGCAGATCGGTCAGCGCACCGGCCTGCACCACAACCGGCAGCGACGTCAGTGCCACAACGGTGGCGAGTGCGATGCGAGCAAAGAAACGTGGCAGCATGACGAACTCCTTGCGAGGCGAGATGATCGGAGATCATGGCGCATCGCCCCGCCAGAAGATAGCAAAGCATCAGCGTCGCGCGACGTTAAGTTTATGCTTGACCCGAAGCGCTATTGGCCTGACCTAACACAAAGCGGAGACGAGTCTGTCATGCCCGGACCTTTGCACGGCTTTCGTATCGTCGATCTCACTTCCATGATCTCCGGCCCGCTCGCGACCATGATGCTGGCCGATCAGGGCTGCGACGTGATCAAGGTCGAGAATCCCGAGGGCGGCGATTATGTGCGTCGCGCCGGCAATCGACGTGGCGATTTCTCAGCGGCCTTTCTCAACAACAATCGCAACAAGCGCTCACTGGCACTCGATCTGAAAGACCCGCGTGGGATCGAGCTGCTGCTCGAACTGCTGCGCGGCGCGGATGTGTTCGTGCAGAATTTTCGGCCCGGGGTGATCGAGCGGATGGGGCTGGGCGAGAACGTGGTGCGCGCGGTGCGTCCCGATATTGTCTATGTCTCGATCGCGGGCTTTGGCTTCGAGGGGCCCTATGCTTCGCGTCCGGTCTACGACCCGCTGATCCAGGCGGTATCGGGGCTCGCCACCGTACAGGGCGGTTCCGATGAAGCCCGCCCACGCCTGGTGCGTACCATCGTGCCCGACAAGGTCAGCGCGCTGGTCGCGGCCCAGGCCATCACCGCCGCCCTGCTGGCGCGCAGTCGCGATGGCATCGGTCAGCACGTGCGACTTGCCATGCTCGATGCCATCGTCGCGTTTCTGTGGCAGTCCGACATGGGCAGCCAGACCCTGGTGGGCGAAGCGATCCCGCAACAGTCAGCGGCGAGCTTCATTGATCTCATCTACGAGACTGCGCATGGCTATATCAGTGTGGCGGTGATGTCGGATCGTGAATGGCGCGCGCTGTGTCGTGCATTGGAAACACTTGAGTGGTTGGACGACCCGCGCTTCGCCACGCCAGCGCTGCGCGATCGGCATATCGACGCGCGCCTCGCCCTCATCCAGGAACGTCTGCTGGCCAAGCCTGCCGCCGCATGGCTGGCGCGCCTCGAAGCCGAAGGCGTGCCCTGCGCGCCGGTGCTGACCCGCAATGAAATGATTCACCACCCGCAGGTCGCGGCCAATGAGCTGCTACAGATCTTCGAACACCCGCAGGCCGGCACGCTGCGTCAGGCCCGTCCACCAGCGAGATTTTCCGAGACACCGAGCGAGGTGCGCAGGGGTGCGCCAAGATTGGGGGAGGATACCGAGGCGATACTTGCGGAATTAGGCATAACAGCGGCACGACGCGCAGAGCTGGCACGTGACGGGGTGATTAAAAGCGCGCAGGACGTCTTGTAGGTGCGAATCCATTCGCACATTCAATGGCGCACCACCGATTCGCGCCCTGGAATGAATGTGCGAATGAATTGGTGGCCGGCATCAACTATTTAATGTTGAGCGTCTGCAGACCCACTTGGCCAGAGAAGTACTGACCAAGCTTGAGCATGTCTTCGTCGGTCAGGCCGAGGGCCTTGACCTGCATGCTCATGATTGGATGGGTGCGGCGACCGTCGCGATAGTTCTTCAGAGCCTGCACGATGTAGTCAGGGTGCTGACCGGCCAGCATTGGATAGTCGGGGGCCAACGGCTTGTCACCTTTTTCGCCGTGGCAGGCGCCACAGGCTTTGAGCTTGTCATCAAAGCTCAGGCCGTTGGCGGCAGGGGCGACGACGTCACCTTCGGCGCTGGCGATGGTGGTGAACGCGGCCAGGCCGAGTGCACAGACGAATGCAGAAATCATTTTGGTGTTCATGCGTATTTCTCTCCGGCGACCTTTTGACCGACTACTTGTTGCGGTAGCTTTCGATGTAAGCGCCGATATCAGCCATATCCTGGTCGCTCAGATTGGACGCGTTCGCATGCATGGTGTCGTGCTGACGTCCGCCATCGCGGTATTGCTTGAGCGCGGACTCGATGTACTTGCTGTTCTGCCCGCCCAGCTTCGGCACGTGGTAGCTGGGATATACACTGAAATAGCCCGGTATGGCATGGCAGCCCAAGCAGGTTTCCGCCTTCTTGCGGCCAACCGCCGCGTCACCGACGGCGAGAGCGCTGGCGGAGCCGGCCAGCAGCAGGACGGCAGTAAAAACCGAGCTCATTCGCAACTTCATCTGATTCCCCTTCTGCCGGCGCAAACGCCAGCGACGGTAGCGACCATGGGAACGCCACGATCGTCTTGTGTTGTTTCATCGGACTGGCGCCTATCGCGCCTGCGTGACGGCACTGCCCAGCACACCATCGAGGGTACACTTATCACCGCGCGGCATCACACCTTGCTGCCAGGCACCCCATACCCGCAGTGTTGCTCGCTGACGACTCGAAAGCCGGCGCGCGCGACCGCGCGAATACTACTAGACCCGCCAGCCGAGTGGAAGATTAAGTCCCAGTTGCGAATGCCATGTGGCATGCGCGCGCTTTCATTTACCATGCGCGATCATGTCGATGTTCGCCGTCCGTCGTTCGCCCATCTCGCACCTGTGCTTAATTGTTGGCGTATTCGCGTTGCAGGCATGTAGCAAAGGCGGTCACGATGGCGGCTACTTTCCACTGACACCCGGCAGTCAATGGCAGTATCGGGTCGAACGCACCACCATGGATGGCACGCGCCAGCTGCGCTACGCGATCTCAGTCACCACACCGGCGACCAATGAGCCCGCCGATCTGCGGACGCGCGTCACGCTCGATGGTCAGCGCTATTTATACAGAGTCACTGCTGACGGCACTTACCGCGTTGGCGTGCAGCGGCGTCATGGCCAGCGACTGGCCGAGGACGACCAGCAGCAGATGGTGATGCCGGCACGACCGAGCGTCGATCAGCAATGGCGCGAACGCAGTCCGACCTCGGTGCTGGAAAGTTCAGCACCGCCCTGGGAATCGCTGTTTCGCGCGCAGGTACCGCTCGATGTGGGCTATCGGGTCGCCGCCCTTGACGCTGAGATCACGACGCCGGCCGGTGATTTCGATCATTGTGTGCTGATCGAGGGCCAGGGCCAGGCCGATGCAGATCTTGGCAATGGTGTCGGGCCCGTCCGCATCGAAATGACGACTCGCGAGTGGTATGCGCCAGGCGTTGGCCTGGTGCGCATGGAACGTCATGAACAGTCCAGTGCCAAGGCGCTCAGCGCGGGCGCCTTGGTGATGGAGCTCGACGGATGGAGTCAACCGTGATCGCGCGTTCACGCTCATGAATCAAAGCTTGAGCACAAAACCACGCGGCATTGCGCTCCCCGGTGAAAATGATTAATGTTGCGCCCCGGTTTTATGACCTATCCTGCCGGGAAACGTGACACGTGACGCTCGTAGCTTTGCGCGCGGCACGCACAAGAGGTGGTTAACGTGGCCAACGCAAAGAAGAAAGCTTCCGCCAAACAGAAGGCGAGCCCACGTGCTCAGGTAAAGAAGAAGACACCAATATCGAAACCCAGCAAGAAGGCCGCGCCCGCCAAGGCTGCGGTGAAAAAACCGATCGCCAAGAAGGCGGTCGCCAAAAAAGCGCCGGCCAAGAAGGCCGCAGCCAAATCCAAAGCCAAGGTAGTAGCAAAGAAAGTGGCCATCAAGCCCGCGCCCAAACCCGCTGCCAAAGCCAAGCCCGTAGTGGCCAAGCCAGCGTCGCCCAAAGCCGCGCTGGCGGCAGCGCCTGCCGCCAAGACAGTTGCTCCCAAGGCCGCCGTGAAGAAGCCTGAACTGCCGAAGGTCGCCGCCACTAAGCCTGCGCCCCTACCGACACCGGCCAAGGCCGCCAAGAAAGTCACCCCCGTGAAAGAGATCAGTGTGCGCAAGAAAGCCAGCGTGACCCAAACCCCGCCGGGGCAGATCGCACGCGCCGCGACCGCCGTCGCCAAGCCGCCCAGCCATGACAATCCGTCGCCTGTCACGCGCCCACGCATGATCAATCTCGACGAAGTGAAATTGCCGACGGGATATGTGCCGAACAAGACCGAGGAGTACATGAATCCCATGCAGCTCCTGTACTTCCGCAACAAGCTGCGGAACTGGCGCGACGAACTGATCACGGAGTCGCAGGAAACACTCGATCATCTGCGGTCTGAAATCCGCGACGTCGGCGACGAAGCCGAACGTGCCAGCCGCGAGTCCGACAACATCCTCGAACTACGCACCCGCGATCGCTATCGCAAGCTGCTCAAGAAGATTGACGACGCCATCAAACGCATCGATGACGGCAGCTATGGTTTCTGCGAAGAAACCGGCGAGGACATTGGCCTCGCGCGCCTTGAAGCGCGCCCGATAGCCACGCTTACGGTCGATGCGCAGGAACGTCGCGAACTCTTTCAGAAGCAGTTTCGCGACGATCGTTGAGTCCAACGCGACACGCGTCGCGTTGAAGTCCCGCACCATGCTTGAGCCATGGCGCAACATCCAGGATGCGTTATAGTACGGTCTCCCGACGATGGACACGCGCGAACCTTCGTCAGTCGGCTGGACAGCAGTGGCGGTAACAGCGAACGTGGCGGGAGCAAACATTCTTGTTGTCGAAGATCAGCGCGCGGTCGCCGGTGCGCTGCGCATGCGGCTACGTGGTCTGGGCTACGACGTTGTCGGCATCGCTAAGGACGGTAACGAGGCGATAGAGCGGGCACGCGACCTGCGTCCCGATCTGATCCTGATGGACATCCGTCTCGGTGATGGCATTGACGGCATCGAAGCCGCCCATCGCATCCGCACTCAATACGATATCCCGGTGGTCTACGTTTCGGCCTATGCCGACCGCGATCTGCTCGACCGCGCGCGCGCGACCCAGCCGGCCGGCTTCATCAACAAGCCCTTCACCACCAAGGATCTGCTGACCACTATCAACCTCGCCCTGCACAAACAGGAAGAGGGGCGTCAGGGTGACGAGGCCAAGAGCCGCGAGAACAAAGAGCAGGAAGCGATCATCACTGCCGATCGCGATGCCCGCATCACCTTCGTCAATCGCCGTGCCGAGCAACTGACGGGCTGGACGCGCGACAATGTCGTCGGCCAGCCGCTGGCGAACATCCTCATGACGCTCTACGAGCTGAACGCGGCCGACGCCAGCGCTGTGGTGCGACGTGCCTTCAAGCTCAATGTCGAACAAGCGGTGCTGGCCAACGACGAGAGCGGCAACGACACCTTGAAGCCGCTCACTGACGCGCGCGGTCAGTGCTTCGGTATCGCACTGCGCATGAGCGAATCGACCACCCGCGCGAGCGTTGCGGCCTTGTCCCTGGCCAGCAATGCGCTGCGCTTCGTGTTCGATCAACTGCCGATGGCGGTGGTGCTGGTCGACCGCCAGCTCAAGCTGCTCTACATCAACCAGCTCGCCGAGCGGATCCTGAAATCCCACTCGACGATCGATATTGCGCGCGGCCAGCTGCGCGGCACCGCCAACGAAGATCACGAAAATCTCGCCGGCGTGGTGCAACGTGCCGCTGCCCGCGGCCAGTTGCAGGCGCCCGACGAAGTCACTAGCGAAATCTGCACCATCCGTTCCAGCGAGGACGAGCGGCGCGTGATCCTGGTCGCGACCCCGGTGCCGGCCGATGGCGCTGTGACCGTCGCGCTACTGGTCTTCGAATCGCCCGGCTATCGGCCGGTCTCGGCCCAGGTGCTACAACAGATCTACGGCCTGACGCGCGCCGAAATCGTGCTGGTGCAGGCGCTGGCCAGCGGCCACAGCCTGGAAGACGCAGCCCATAACATCGGCATCGCGGTCAACACCGCGCGCACCCATCTCAAACACATCTTCATCAAGACCGGCGCCAAACGTCAGTCGGAACTCATCCATCAAGTCGAGACCGGGCCGGCCTCGCTGCCCCTCAAATTCGAAGACCCGCATTAATCTTCGCTGGCGACGTATCGATCCCGCGCCGCGTCTGCACTACAATCTCTCGCACAACGCCAGGACGGCGTTGCAACCATTACAGGGAGTTTGGATATGGATATCCGTCATTCTCGGCGCATACGCGCCTGTCTCTTCTCCACCCTTTGCACCGGCGCCTTACCCGCTGCGGTGCATGCCAGCACGCTGGTCGCTTTCAGTTTCGATGGCGCCAATGCGAGCTTTGACGCCGCGCCCGGCACCCTCGCGCCGGGTCTGGCCAGCGCGCTGTGGCGCGACGATGCCGGTCGTCTGAGCAATCTGGCCGGCAACCCCGGTCGCGCGCTGTCGGTCAGCGGCTTCACTGGCACCAACAAGCTACACCTCGTGATCGATCAAAGTGGCGCGCAGCGTTTCGCGCTTGAGCGTCTGCATTTCGATATACGCGGTTCGGCCAGCGGTCCGAGCAGTTGGAGTGTCAGTCATGCCGGCACACAACTCGCGAGCGGCGCGGTGACCGGCAGTTTCCGCAGCTTCGATGTGGCGCTCAATATGTTGTCCGACGCGCGTGAGTTGCTGCTCGATTGGGCGGGCTCAGGAGCCACGGCGATCACCGGCACGCTCAGGCTCGATAACGTGCGGCTCGACGGCGAACTGCGGCCAGTGCCGCTGCCCGGCTCGCTGTTTCTGTTCGTCACCCCCTTGCTGGGCGCGATGCTGGCGCGACTGCGCCAGCGCGGTAGTCAGTGCTTGGGCTGGGGCAGTGCCCATTCCCGCCAGCCGTCGAGCAGCGGGAAGTACAGGCCGAGCATGATCGGGCGTGCATCGAGGCTGGCCATGATGCGTCCATAGCGTTCGAGCTGCGGCCGGTAGCGCGTGAGTTCTGAATCCAGATAATCCTCACGCGCGCCGCCGCGATGGCTGCCGGTCTTGAAGTCGACGATCCAGCGTCGTCCCTGCGCGTCGATGAAAGTGCGGTCGATGATGACGCGCGCCGGCTCGCCCTGTTCGACCACCGCCAGGCAGAGTTCGGTTTCGACCTCTGCCTGATCGGGGGCGAACAACCAGCGACCGCGCGTATTATTCAAGGTCGCCTGCACCGCGTGCGCGATTTCCTGCGCCGCGCCGTCGAGCTCATTACCTACCACACCGAGAGCGCGCAACTGCCCGCGTGCAAAACCTGCAAGCGCCGGTGTCCAGTCACGACGCCCCCCCTCGACGGTGAGATCTTGCAACACGCGATGGGCAACGGTGCCGATGTGCTTGGCGGTGGTGCCGGCCCAATCGAATTCGAGCGGCATCTCTGTGCCGAGCGCGGGTGACTCGAAGGCCTGTTGCGGCAGGCTCGCCGGCTCGCAACGGCGCAACATCGGCCCCGTCTTTGGGCTTTCACCAAGTAGCTCGGGCGGCGACGCCGATAACAGTGTGGCGGTCGCCATCTCGCCGATCGCCGGCCACAGCATGGCGAAGAAGGAACCCTTAGCCGCCTTGGGTGGCCCATCGTCCTTCTGCGTGACGTGACCGAGCAAGTGTACTTCGCGCTTGGCGCGGGTCAGCGCCACGTACAACAGGCGCACCGCTTCAGCCGCCACATCTTCCTTGTCGCGTTCGCGCAAATATTTGAACCAGCGACTCTCGCCCTTGGCTGGCGAAGGTGCGAGCAATAGATCCACCGTGCCATCGGCATCGTGATGTTCACGCCAGGCCAGCAAGGGCTTGTCATCGGCCGCTGGCTTGCGCCCGCAGCCCGGCACGATCACGTAATCGAATTCTAGCCCCTTGGCGCGATGGATGGTCATGACCTGCAGACGACTGTCGGCCGCCGGCGGCGGGCTGGAATAGCGCCCGGACAATTGCTGCGTTATACGCTCGATGCTGAGCGGCACGCCATCCTGGTCGAGACCGTTGAGCAGATCCAGATAGGCACGCACATCGGCAAAGCGCGCCTCTTCATCGAGCAGAGCCGGACCACCCAGCGTGACCCAACAACGCTCGACCACAGCGGCGAGCGGTTCGCGTCCGACGCAGGCTAAGGCTGCACGCAACACGGCAACGGCGCGGGCCAGACGTGCTTGCTCGTCGGTGGGCAGCGCTGCGCAGCATTGATCATCTTCCAGGGCTTCGAGCACCGTGCCGATGCGCGCCGTCAATCGTTGCAGGGTTGCGAGCGTGACGCCGCACCATGGCGCACGCAGCACTGCTAGCCAGGCTACGCCGTCGGCTTCATGTAGCAATGCGCGGGTCAGCGCCAGCAGATCGGCGATGCAGGGCAACTCGCCCAGGGCTTCAATCTCGCGCGCCACGATCCCATGGCCGCGCGCCACCAGGTCTGCGGTCACACGCCCGAGGTGACTGCGGCTGCGCACGAGTATCGCAATAATGGCCGCAGGCGAGCTAGCGCGGAGACGCTCGACCAAGCGCAATACCTGCTCGGCTTCCCGCGCGCGGTCATTGTCGACGGCCGCATGTACCGTCCACGCCGCAGGTAATGGCGGCTTGACCGCCGCCTGCGCGACAAAGGGCACATCAAAGGCCGGCACACTCTGGCAAGCTACCGGTATCACGCCGTTGATCCATTCGACCAGCGCGGCTTGCGCGCGAAAGTTGGCCGACAGTTCCAGCCTTTCCAGCACCAGCTCACCGAGAGGCGCACCGCGCAGCAAGTCGCTGAACAGGCGCACGTCGGCCTGACGGAAACGGTAAATGGACTGCATCGGATCGCCGACCAGGAACAGACTGCGGCCATCGCCCTGCGTCCAGCCGGCGGTCAGGGCTGCGATCAATTTGTATTGGGTGAGCGAGGTGTCCTGCACCTCGTCGACCAATAGATGCTGTAGGCGGTAGTCGAGTTGCAGAGCCAGATCGGTCGGCTGTTCGGGCGCGCCCAGCGCGGCATCGGCGGCCAGCGCAAAGCTGGTGAAATCGACCCGACCGGCACGGCGGCCCTGCACATCGAACAAGGCGGCGGCGAGCTTCAAGGCCGCGATCAGCGCGCTGACCACTGCGCTCTCGCCGTCACCGAACATTTGCAACGGCAGTTCCACTACACGCTTGAGCGCAATGCCCAGGGCCGGCACTTCACGCAGACGCGCGATGACATCCAGCATCACGGTCTTGGCAGGCGCATGCGCGGCACCGGCAGGAAAACCCTGGTTCTTGTTCAGCGCACGACGCCACTCGCCGGTCTTCGTGAGCAACAGGCTCGCCAGGCCTTGCCACGCCGGCAGGTCGCTCGTTTGATGACCGGGCAGCGCCGTGATGCCGAGCAGCGCAAGGATCTCGCGATCACCTTCGTCGACCGTCATCAGATTGCGCGCTGCGCGCGCGGCGCCGCTGAGCCACTCACCCACATCGATAGCGGCATTTGCCAGGAGATCACCCACGCGCTTCAGATCACTCGCCACCACGCGCTCAAAACCGGCTTGTAAGGCTTGCCGTTCCGCGCCCTGATGCAGCACCCGCAACCATTGGTCGCGCCGCGCGAGCATGTCGGCCAACAGATTTTCGAGCTTGTCCCAGTCGTTATCGAAGTGCGCCAACAGATGCGCGACCGCCTCGCTCCACACCGCACCATCGGCAATGCCGGCCACGGTTTCGCGCGCGGCCTCGCGATATAGACGCGCGGCATCCTCTTCGACCCGCTGCGCGCTCGGCAGCTTTGCGCTGATCGGTGCCTGGCGCACGATGCTCTGACATAAGGCATCGATAGTCATGATGCGCAATCGCGAAGGCTGGGCGCGCAGATCCCAGCGCTGCGCGCGATCATGGGCGAGCACCGCGCTCGCGTAATCATGCGTCGCGGCGCGAAACGGATCGTCCGGCCGCGGCGCGCTGGCGAGATCGAGCGCGGCGATGATGCGCGCGCGCATTTCCTCGGCGGCCTTGCGCGTGAAGGTGATGGCCAGTACCTGCTCGGGCTGACGCACAGTGGTCAACAGGCGCAGCAAACGCTGCGTGAGCAGCGTGGTCTTGCCCGAGCCAGCCGGCGCCTGCACGACGAAGGAACGCGTCACATCGAGCGCGACGCTGCGCGCGGCGGCGTCATGCGCGCTCATGATCGTCCTCGCCGTTGGCGGTCATATCAGTGTCATCGTCCTCGACGCCGAGGCGCGCAAATTCGCGCACGCGACACAGCAGTGAAAATTCGCACAGGCGACAGGTCTGGCCGCCGCGCTTGGGCTTGACGATGGCGAGACCGACGGCGATTTCCTCCGCCAGAATCGCAAGGTCGGCAGCCCAGGCCGCGCATTGTGCCGCCCATTGCGCCTCGTCTTCGTAGGGACTGATTAACCACTCGGGTTTGACGCTGTCGACCCGGCCATAGGCGATGGCACGCGTATGGCTCGATTCACCAGCCACGGCATAGAACGGCAGCTGTGGCTCGTTCATGCGCGGTGGTAACCAGTCGCTCGTCGTGCAGCGTCCGGTCTTGTAGTCGACGATCATCTCACTGCCGTCATCGAGTCGATCGACGCGATCCAGACGCACGCGGAATTCCAAATCACCGAGTCGCACCTGGCGCGGATCCTCGATCGCCACCACCGTGAAGGGCGTGCGCTTGAGTTCTTCCTCCAGCCAACGTTCCAGCAAAGCCTGCAGGCGCGCGCGTTCGACCTCCTGCACGGCGCGCTCCAAAGCGGTCGGCGAGGGCACCGTCGGCAAGGATAGTCCGACGGCGGCGGCGACCCGCGCAGCACGACCGGCGACGCCGAGTGCGCGCAACGCGGCCTGCGAGCCAATCTCTTCCCACAATCTCGCGAGCGCGCGATGCACGGCGTTACCCTTGTCGAGCGCACGCAGGCCCGGACGGGGTTCATCCGGCGGACGCACGGCCAGACGATGACGCGCATAGGCGCGGAACGGGCAAGCCGCCTGCGCCGCCAGCACGCCGGTACCGCCGCGCAACGTCTGCGCCGGCGGCGGACCATAATCATCGTTCACTTGCTCGAAGCGCGGCGCGGCCTGACGCCAGCGTGTCGGCACAAATCGACTCGGCTGCACCACTGGCTGACCATGCAAAGCCGGTAGCAAAGGACTCGGGCTATAGATCAATTCGCCGTCACCCGCGCGATAACTCGCGATGCGCGTGCCGCTGCCCGCAGCGAGTGCGCCGATCAGATGGCGCGCGCGCACCAGTTCGCGAGCGGCGTCGGCGCCGGGCATGACAGCCGCCCTTTGCATCGCCAGTGGCAGACAGGGCGAGGGCCGCGCGCCGTTGACGAAGGCCGAGGACTCGCAACCCGCCAGCCACAAGGCCGTGGGCGCGATCAACGCCGCTTCGAGCGGCGTGATGACGAACACGCCACGCTTGGCGGCGGCGCTACGCGGCGAACTGTCGTGCAATAAGCGTCGCAGACGGGCGAGCGCCTCACCCACCGTATGAGCCGGCAAGACGCCATCGAGCCGCTGCAGACGATCGCAGACCTCGCTTAAGTCGCGTTGCAGACGCAGGGTGTCGACACTCAAAGGTGCGTCCCCCGGCCAGCCAGCCAGGGCCAGCGCGCGTTCGAAATGTTCTAACCAACGAACCAAGGGCTGACGGCGCGGGCGTCCGCTCTGCAAGGCAAATAATTGTTCGAGCAAGGTCAACAGTTGCGGACAGGCCTGGGCCGGCACACGCAATTGCTCGCGCACCACGTTGAACGGCAGTTCGTAGCGATTGAGAGACCGCAACGCGGCGTCGGCGCGCGCCCGCGCGCCACGTTCGACCACCGCGCCGGTGATGCTCGGACTGCGTAGCAAAATGCTGAGCGCATCCCAACGCGTGAGCTGTGAGAATTCAAGCAAGGCCAAGGCCGTCGCAATACGCGGGTCGCGGCTCAATGGCGTGCGCGCGCTCAGATGCACCGCATCGACCGCGCCGAACACGTCGCGCACACAGCGCAGCACCAGATCCTGATCTTCACGCAGACTGTCGAGCGCCACCACCACGCGACCACCATGGACATCTTCTTCCGCCTGGGCCCAGGCCAGCGCGGCATAAAGCTCCTGCTCGCGATCGGCATAGGCGTGCGCCGCGAAGCGCGCGGCATCGGCCTGGGCGGGGCGGGGCTGTGACGGCAGCAGGGCGGCGACGGCCGGCGCCGGCGCCAGAAAGCCATGGGCCAGCATGCGTCCCGCCAGCGGCTCGGCGGCGGACGACAATAGCCGCGCGTGATCGGTCACGCGCAACTCGCGGCAACGTTCCAGGTAGTGCGCGATCCAGCGTTGAAAGGCGGCGACGTCGTCATTGATCAAGGCGGGTGAAGGTGGCCAGACCAGATGCCAGGCGTGCAGACCATACCAGGCCTCGCGCGCGGCCATGGCCGGGGCCTCGGGGGCGTCGATATCGAGTGTCTCGTCGTCCGCCACCACGGCTGCCCACAGCGCCAGCTCCTGTTCCGGCGACAATACGAAATCAAACGCCGGGCCGCGTCCCGCGAGCTGGCCGTGTTCAAAGCGCTGCGCGAGCACCGCCGGCAGGGTACGCACCGACGGCGGTCGCCAGACCTCAACGCCGGCGGCGCGTACTTTGAGATCGAGCGCGGCGTTCAATACGCGCAGCGCCATGCCATCGGGCACCACGATGTTGGTGGCGGACGCCGAGAGCGCGTCAAAGGACTGTAGGTGAAGATCCATGGCAGCTTTCAATCATCGATGGTGTAGCGGGTCACCTCTCACGCGGGCTGCGGCACATGCGCTGCTATACTCCCCACCGCCGTCCATGAGTGTCGCGCATGCACCGCATCCTAGTGTCTATCTGTCTGTGTTGCCTGTCGATCGCGCCGGCGGCGGCGCGCATGTATCAATGGCAGAACCCTGTCACCGGCACCACGCAGCTATCCGGCACGCCGCCTGCCTGGTATCGAGGGTCCGACCGTGGCCCACGGGTCTATGTGTTCGAGAACAATCAATTGGTCGACGATACCGGCATCGCGGTCTCCGCTGCGCAACGCGAGGCGCTGCGTGGCGAGGCCTTCGGCACCAGCGCCGCCGGATTCGCCCGTGACGAAGCGCCCGTGCACCAGCCGCCGCGCGCAGCTCTCGTGCCCAGCGCCGCCCCTGTCCTTCCGCTGGCGGCGCCGGCGTCCGACGCGGCGGTGTCCGCGCCGAGCGTCGATGCCACCACCGCCGGCAAGGCGGCCTCCCTCAAAGCCTTGATCGACGCCTGGGATCAGCACCAGCTCGACCAGGCCCGCTCACTGCTGGAGATGATGCCGGCCGACGGCAAGGCCGCGCCCGCCACGCACTGAGATGATTCAGCCGTCGTGCTTGAAAAGGCTCGCCACGGCATCCCAGAAGCCGACCTTGGCCTCGGTCGCGATGTCGCGCAGTTCCTTCAAGTTGTGATTGGCGGGATCGACCTGTAAGCCGAGCGCGATGTAGCTGCGCGCCTGTTCGAAACGATCTTCGGCGATGGCTTGCTCGGCCTGCATCGCGAAGCGCGCGGCGATGGCCTGCATGCCGGCACGCGCTTCGACATTGGTCGGAGCGATTTGCAGCATGCGCGAGAAGTAGTAATAGGCGTTGTCGCGCGGCGGCTCAGTCAGACGCAGATCGTCGAGACTGTGACGCCCCAACCATAGCAGCGCCTGGGCGACTTGCTCCGGTGCGGTGCCGGCTGGCGCCGCAGCCTCGCTAGGCGCGCGCACTTCAAGCGTGGTGGTCACCACCGCTGGGGGCTTGGCGGGCGGTTCGAGGCGCCGCTCGATGGTCAGCAACACACCCCAACCGATCCCGCATAACACCAAGAGGCTCAACAATACCCATTGCAGCGGCCGCAGACGCCGCCGCTCGGGCGCGGCAAGGACGGTGGTTGCCGTGCCGCCGAGGCTTAGCGCGGCGCGCTCCTCGGTGACGTCGAAATCCGGGCTCGCGGTCATCTCGGCCTTGGATTTGACCAGCCCGGCGCGGCGCATCTGCGCGATGAAATGCATCAGGCTCTGGGCATCGCGAAAGCGATCCTTGCGCGGTTTCGCCATCATCAGATTGAGCAGTTCCTGATACTGCTCGAGACCCGCCGGCAATTTCGGCACCGGCGCCTTCTTGTGCATGAGGATGACGTCGATCACCGAGTCAGCGACATAAGTGCGCGAGCCAGTCAGCATCTCGTAGAGGATCACGCCCAAAGAATAGATGTCGGCACGGCCGTCGATGGGACCAGACTCCGACTGCTCCGGCGCCATGTAATTGGGACTGCCAACGAACATGCCAGTAGAAGTCAGATCGGAATCGCTGGCGAGGCGCTTGGCGATGCCGAAATCGCTCAACAAGGGCGTGCCGTCACGGCGAAAGAGGATATTGCCCGGCTTCACATCGCGATGAACGATGCCGTTCTCATGGGCGGCGGCGAGACCCGCAGCGACCTTCTCGATGATGTCGATGGCCTCGACCGGCGCGAACACCTTGCTCAGCAGACGGTCTTTCAAGTCACCGCCCTCGACGTATTCCATCGAGATATAGATCTGATCACCGGCCTGGCCGATGTCGTAGATGGTAATGATGTGGGGGTGATTGAGGGAGGCGATGATGCGCCCCTCGTTCAGAAAGCGCTCGACCGTCTCGGGCGCGATGCCACTGCTGGTATCGAGAATCTTGAGCACGACCTGGCGTCCCAGGGAGCGTTGCTCGGCGAGATAGACGGTCGCCATGCCACCTTGGCCGATGACGCGCTTGATCTCGTAACCCGGGATCTCCATCGGCGGATTATAGACAGGCCATGACCGAAATAGGCCACGCGCTTGGCCGAGAACCTTCAGGGTGCCTTTTGCCAGGCCCACAGGTTACATTAGAGCTGCTTTTGAAAATCACACGAATAAATCCATGCCCGAGTCTAAGAATGCTATCAAGGCAGCCCGTCCCCGTTCGCGCAAGCTGATTGAGGACATGCTTCAGGAGCGCCAGCAGATGCTGGTGTTGCTGTGGGAATTGTCCAAGCTCGACCTGCGCCGGCCCGATGAGTCCACCCGCCAGACCTTGGAGGACTTCCAGGAAATCCTGGTCGACTACATCGCTGCCGCGCATTTCGGTCTCTACCAGCGCATCGCCGAGGGCAACGAACGCCGCCAGGCCGTGCTCGACATCGCCCGCGAGATCTACCCACGCATCGCCCGCTCGACCGAAATCGCGGTTGAATTCACCGAGAAATACGCCAGTCCCGACGCCAGCACCGTCACCAACAAGCTGGCTGACGACCTCTCGCTGCTGGCCGAGGAATTGACCTCGCGCATCGAGCTCGAAGATCGCCTGATCCTGGCGATGGTAGGTGGAGATTTTCCGATTCCGAAGGCGCCGAGCGCGGCGTAGCTATAGGGCAACCCATGTGCGAATGAATTCGCACCTACGGATCCTTCGCCACCACCAGCTTCGCTCGAATGAAATCCGCGTGCGACAGATGCAGCAGATCCGCGAGCTTGCGGATGTAGTACTCCTCGTAGTGGTCGACGCGGCCATCGGCCTGCGCCACCCGCCATAACATCTCCAACAACTCGATCTTCTGCGCACGACTCAAGCGTTCGTTGAGGGTAACGGTGAAGTCATAGAACGACACTGCTTCATCGACCGCCTCGGTGGCGGTCGCCACCAACGTGTCGAGATCCTGTTCGTCGAGCTGACAGAAACGCGCGACAGCGGCGAGCACGGCACGACGCTCAGCGTCATCAACGTTGTGATCGGCGCGCGCGATTTCGAGCAACAGTGCGGTCACCGCGAGCGGCATAGGATCGATGCTGGGCGTAGCGGCATGGATGCGCGCGAGGCCCTCGTCAAACAAAGCTTTGAGACTACGGAACATGGCGTGCACACAGAGCATGGGGCTGAGGACGGCATGGTATCGCGGGCTAGTGTGTGGCGGTAGGCGAAACACCGACAGCCCTATAGCATGGCCGCCATGCCACGCATCCATGTCGACATCGAACTGAGCGCCGGCGCCGAATGCGTGTTGCCGATCATCGCCGCCCGTCATGTGCGCGATGTCCTGCGCCTTGAGCGCGATGCCGAGCTGGTGTTGTTCAACGGCCATGGGGGTGAGTTCGAAGCGCGGTTATTGGCGGTGTCGCGCGGTGAAGTACGCGCAGTGCTCGGACCCTGGCGTGCCGGCATCGTCGAATCACCGCTGGCCGTGACCCTGGTGCAATCCATTTCGCGCGGTGAGCGCATGGACTACACCATCCAGAAGGCCGTCGAACTCGGCGTGCGCCACATCGTCCCCGTCACCAGCAGCCGCACCGTGGTGCGTCTCGATCCTGCCCGCGAGGAAAAGCGTCTCGACCATTGGCGCGGCATCGTGCGCCACGCGGCGGAACAGAGCGGACGCAGCGTGTTACCGAGTATCGACACGGTGTTGAGCTTAAGCGCCTGGCTCGCGACCGCCGCCTCGTTGCGCGCCTATCTGCTCGATCCTTTCGCCGCCGACAGTCTGGCCGCGCAGTCGACATCGGCAAACGAAGTCGCGATCGTGGCTGGACCTGAAGGGGGTTTCAGCAGTGATGAAAGGGAACAGATGGCGCATGCCGGCGTGATCCCGGTGCGACTGGGGCCGCGCATTCTGCGTACCGAGACTGCGGCGCTGTGCGCGCTGACCATCATGCAGGCACGCTGGGGGGATCTATTGTAGGCGCGAATTCATGCGCACATTCACACTCGCGTCGCGAGTCGAGCCTGGCGCGTGCCCTACCCCGCCCGTAGTCGCTTCCTGACCTGCGCCATCAGCCGCCGACTGACCAACAACTTTTCTGGCCGACCTTCAAACACCACCGAGACATTGCCTTCCCCATCCCGTTCGAGTCCGCGCACATGGGCGGGGGCCACCAGCGCATTGCGATGGACGCGCACAAAGTCTTCGGCGAATTCTTCTTCCAAGGCACGCAGTGAATCTTCGATCAGCAATTGCGCCTGGTTCGACACCGCGCTGACATAGCCCTGGTCAGCCTGGAAGTACAGCACGTCAGCGAGCGGCATGAGGCGCAGCGCACCGCCCACCACCGCGCTCACATGACGACGTCGACCCATCGCGATGGGTGCCTGCTCGGCCAGCACTTCGCGGCCAAGGCGCAGGGTCTCGGCTCTGTGCAACGCGTCGCGCAGGCGTTCGCTGCGCACCGGTTTCAGCAGGTAGTCGAGAGCCTGGGACTCAAAGGCGGCGAGTGCGTGTTCATCGTAAGCGGTGGTGAAGATCACGATGGGCGGCGTGTGAAGGTTACGCAGATGACGCGCGGCTTCAAGTCCGTCCATGCCCGGCATGCGCACATCGAGCAGCACGAGCTCGGGTGCGAGACGTTCGACGGCGGCGAGACAGGCTAGCCCGTCGTCGGCCTCGCCGACCACTTCGCCCATCGCGAGATCTTCGATCTGCGAGGCCAGGCGGCGGCGCGCCAGCGGTTCGTCGTCGACGATGAGGATTCTCACGCCGTCGCGCCACCGGCGAGTGGCACCCGCAGCCGCACCACGTAACGTCCATCGACCTGTTCGCTGCTCAATGCCGCGTCATTGCCGAAATGGGCGCGCAGGCGCTGGCGCACATTGTTCAGGGCGATGCGGTTGCCGTCGTGATGATGGGTGGCGCTGTCAACCTCAAAGGGATTGGAGACCATCACTTCCAGCCATGGGCCGCTGCGGCGCGCGGCAATGACTATCGTACCGCCACTACGGATCGGCTCGATGCCGTGATAGATGGCGTTCTCGACGATCGGCTGCAGGCTCAGCAAGGGCAGGCGCGCCTCGCTCGGCACGTCTTCTATCTGCCAATCAACCTTCAATCGCTCGCCCAGGCGCAGGCGCTCAATATTGAGATAACGTTCGACGAAATCTATTTCGGTCGCAAGCGGCACCGGCGCGCGCGCATCGGCGAGACTGGCGCGGAACAGATCGGCCAGATCCTCCACCGCGCGTTCAGCCAGCGGCGGATCGCTGCGCGTGAGGCTGGCGATGGTATTCATGCAATTGAAAAAGAAGTGCGGACGGATGCGCGCCTGCAAGGCCTCAAGCCGCGCCTTGGCCTCGGACGCCATGCGTTGCTGCCAATGGAACTGCACGTAGAAATAGCGCAGCACCACGGCCGCGACGATGGCCGCCACGCACACCGTACGCCACACCAGATCGTCGTGACTGACCTGGATGATGGCACCCGCATCGACCACCGGATTCACCACCCACCAGGCCAGTTCCGCCACCAGGGCAGCAACCGCCAACACCAGCAGGAAACTCGTGATAGCGATGGTGCGCTCCGACTGCCCGGCGAGCGGCCGGCGTGCGAGACACAGGGCAGCGGCCGAAGACAGCCCCAGCCACTGCGTATAAATAGACAGCAAGGCGAGCTCGTCGATGAAGCTCGGTCCAAAGCCATGGCGCGCGATGATGATGATGAAGGCCACCAGTTCGCTTGAGATCACCACCACGAACAGCGAATGCACACCACACAGATCGGGCAGGAAGACCGCATCGCGGTCGGTCGCGGTCTCGCGCAGCGCGATCTTAGCCATGACCAGGCAACAACACGACGGCGCGTGACACGGTGATGACGGGCGGGAGGTAGGCCGACATGGTTGACGCTAGTGTCGTCCGCACCTCGCGCTGCGGTCAATGCGCGTCAGTCAGTCGCGCCCAAACCCCGCGCCCGGAACGCTGGGATATACTGCCCCATCGTTTTTCCAGCCAGCCCGAGCCAAGCGCACGCCATGTCATCGACTCTCGCACCCGAGAAACCCTGGGGCGGCCGCTTCACCGCGCCGACCAATGCCTTCGTCGAAGAATTTACCGCCTCGGTCGGCTTCGACCAGCGTCTGGCGCTGTGCGATATCCGCGGCTCCATCGCCCACGCGCGCATGCTATCGGAGTGCGGCGTGCTCGCCACTACGGAATTCGCAAGCATCGCGGCAGGCCTCACATCGGTGCGCGCCGACATCGAAGCCGGCCACTTCATCTGGTCGGTGAAATTGGAAGACGTGCACATGAACGTCGAGAGCGCGCTGGTGGCGCGCATCGGCGAAGTCGGCAAGAAGCTGCATACCGCCCGTTCGCGCAATGATCAAGTCGCGACCGACATCCGTCTTTACCTGCGCGAAGAAATCGATGCGCTCATCGAGCGTCTCGGACGGCTCATGACTTCACTGGTGACCTTGGCCGAGCAGGAAGCCGACACCCTGCTGCCGGGCTTCACCCACCTGCAGGCCGCCCAGCCGATCTCTTTCGGTCATCACATGCTGGCCTGGTTCGAGATGTTGTTGCGCGATGCCGATCGTCTGCGCGACTGCCGCACACGGGTGAATGTATTACCGCTAGGCGCCGGCGCCTTGGCTGGCACCACCTTCCCCATCAATCGCGCGCGCACCGCCGAGCTACTGGGCTTTGCAGCGGTCGCAGAAAATTCTCTGGACGCGGTCAGCGATCGCGACTTCGCCATTGAGTTCAGTGCGTGCGCAGCGCTCATCATGGTGCACTACTCGCGCATGTCCGAAGAGCTGGTGTTGTGGAACTCCCAGGCCTTTGGTTTCGTCGATATCGACGATGCGTTCTGCACCGGTTCGTCGATGATGCCGCAGAAGAAAAACCCCGATGTGCCGGAACTGGTGCGCGGCAAGTCCGGTCGCGTGATCGGTCATCTGGTTGCGCTCATCACCCTCATGAAGGGTCAACCGCTGGCCTACAACAAGGACAACCAGGAAGACAAGGAACCCTTGTTCGACACGCTCGATACCTTGAATGCCTGTACGCGCGCGTTTGGCGATCTGGTGCCGACCTTGAAGGTCAACCGTGAGCGCATGCGCGCGGCAGCGGCACGCGGTTATATCGCCGCAACCGATCTGGCCGATCATCTGGTGCGTCTCGGCCGGCCATTCCGCGACGCCCATGCGGTGGTCGGCGCGGCGGTCGCTCTTGCGGTCGCGCGCGGCTGTGAGCTGCAGGAACTGCCACTGGCCGACTACCAGCAGCTCGATGCCGCGCTCGATGACTCGGTCTATGGTGTGCTCGACATGAATAACTGCCTCGCTGCCCGCGACCACTTCGGTGGCACGGCGCCGAACCAGGTGCGCGCGGCCTGCGCGCGTGCTCGTACTCGCATACTGAAGGTGCTGACCGACGTCAGTGCTGCGGGAGTCGCCGATGAAGGTTCTTAAAACCCTGCTGCTCATCGCCGTCGTGCTGGTAGCCCTGATGGTCGCCGGCACCGGCATCTTCGTTTCCACCTTCAATCCCAACGATTACAAAAGCCAACTCATCGCACGGGTCAAAGTCGACACCGGCCGCGAACTCGTGCTCGATGGCCCCATCGAACTCAGCGTGTGGCCCAAGTTGCGCCTGAAGGGCGGCCCGCTCAAGCTCGGTAACGCCGCCGGTTTCGGCGACGAACCGATGTTCGCGGCCGATGAAATTCAGATCGCGGTCGCGACCCTGCCGCTGTTGGAAAAACGCGTGGAGATGGACACCGTCGTGCTGCACGGCGTGAGCGTCAATCTTGCGCGCAACGCGGCGGGTATGGGCAACTGGGAAGATCTCGCCGGTAATACCAAGGCCAGCGAGGGCGGCAAGACCACTCACGGCGGCGGCCAGTTAGCGGCGCTGATCCTGGGGGGTGTCGATATCAAGGATGGGCGCTTTACTTGGCACGATGTCGTCAGCGGTCAACAGATGAGTCTGACGCAGATCACTGCATCAACCGGCGCCCTCACTTTCGGCCAGCCCATCGATTTGAAAGTCTCGGCCACCGCCAAAGCCAATCAACCAGCGCTCGATGCCGACATCAATCTGACCGGCACCCTCAACTACAACGTCGACGACAAGCACTACGTGCTGACACCGCTGGTGCTGGTGACCGCTATGCGCGGCGCGTCTGTGCCCGGCGGCGCCGCCAAGATCGAACTCGACGCCGGGCTCGATCTGGATTTGAAGGCCAAGACTGTCAAGTTGAGTGGTCTCAAACTCGATGGCCTCGGCACCCGCGTCAGTGGCGAGTTCAGCGCGCGCAACATCGAGGACGCGCGACCGAGTGCGAGTGGTCAGTTGCTCATCAAGGGCACCGATCTCGCACAGATCTTCAATGCCTTCGCGCTGCCTGTCGGTAAACAAGTAGCGAGTGTCACCGAGCGCAGCTTTGATTTCACCACCGCCTTCGATGCCGACATGGACAGCGGTGAAGTGAAGGTCACCCAGTTGCAAGGCCGGCTGCTGGGCGCACAGTTGGATGGCGCATTCACTGCAAGCCACGCCAACACCGACCAGCCGACCGCCAAGGGCAATCTGCATGCCCATGGCCCGGATCTACCAACGCTGATCGCCGTGATGGCGCAGTTGCAGGGCGCGAATGCCGCCACTCAAAAGCAGTTGAGTCAGGCGCTGGCTGGCAGCCGCGACAAGTCCTTTGATGTGAATGTCGACCTTGATGTCGACATGGGCGCCGGCAAGGCAGCGTTGCCGCGACTCGAGGCTACGCTGCTTGGCAATGTCTTGAGCGGTCACGTGGCGGCCAGCAATGCGATCAGCAAGAAGCCGGCGGTGCAGGGCGAGTTCAAGGCCAGCGGCGCGGATTTTCCCGCGCTGCTCGCAGTGGTGGCGGGCCTTGCGGGCAAGGACTCGTCGCTCGCGCCGATGGCGCAATCGCTGGCCAAGGAGTCGAACAAGAATTTCAGTTTCGAGAGCGGTTTCGATGCCGATATGGCGAGCGGCCGCATGGCGCTGTCCAAGCTCGCCGCCGATCTGGCAGGCGTGAGCCTGCGCGGCAGCCTGACGGGCGAAGGCATGGACTTCGCGAAAAGCCAAGGCAAGCTGGCCGGCAAACTCGTGATCGAAAGTGTCGACACCGGACCGCTGTTGCGTGCCGTCGGCCAGGGCGAGATGGCACGGTCGGTGAAAAGCATCAAGCTCGATACCGGTGTCGAAGGCGGCTTCGACGATATGCGGTTGAGTCCGCTTGCCATCGTCGCGCGCGTCGCGAGTCCCGAGGTGCCGCAAGCGGTAGACCTTGAGATTACAGCGGCGTCCGCCCATGCCAATCTCAAGGCCGAAACTGCCAGCATCAAGACGCTGGCCATCACCGGCCTCGGGCTCAATGCCACGGCTGACATCGAGGCCGAGAAGATCATGAGCAAGCCGGTCTACAAGGGCACGCTCAAGGTGCCGAACTTCAATCCGCGCAGTCTGCTCAAGACCCTGAATAAGCCGCTGCCGAAGACTGCCGATGTGAAGGCCATGAGTGCGCTGGCACTCAGCACGAGCTTCGCCGGTGGTGTCAGCAGCATCAAGCTCGCGGACCTTGCCGTCACGCTGGACGATAGTCATTTGCAAGGTGATATCGACATCGCGGCGTTCAGCGGCCCGGACATGAGCTTCAATCTCGCGCTCGATACCATCGACGCTGATCGTTATCTCGAAGCACCGGCCAAGGGCGAGAGCAAGACCGTCGTCACGCCCGATGCGGCGGTGGCCGGCGCCGCCAATGCCCTGCCGGTGGAAGAGTTGCGTGGACTGAAGATCAAGGGCGCGGTGACGGTGGGCGTCTTGAAGATCTCGGGCGCGAAAATGAAGAACGTCAAGTTCGCCATCGACGCCGCCAAGGGCCTCATCAAACTCGACCCGCTCGCCGCGCAACTCTATGAAGGCGCTTACAAGGGCACCGTGGTGGTGGATGCGCGCGGCAACGAAGCCAAACTCGTACTCACCACCAAGCTCGACAAAGTACAGATAGAACCGCTGTTGAAAGACGCCGCCAATAACGAGAGCCTGTCGGGCACGATCAGCTTCGATGCGGCCTTGAACGCCGCGGGTGGCGATGGGCCTCATGTCAAACAGACGCTAAGTGGCAAGGGTCAGTTCGGCATCGCCGATGGCGTGTTTCGTGGTGTCGACGCGGTCGCCATCCTGCGCGCCGTCGAACAGACCATTGAATGCAAATGTATGGTGCCGGTGCCCAAGGGCGGCCAGACCCAGTTCAAAAGCCTGAGCGGCACACTGGCGGTGAAGAACGGTGTGATCCGCAACGACGATCTCTTGCTGAACGGCGAGGGCTTCACCATCAGCGGTCAGGGCATGCTGGCCAATCTCAACGACCATTCCATCAAGTACGACTTGAAGCTCGCCGTCACCGAAAAGCGCACCACCACCGCCACCGACACCTACAAACTCGGCGGTTACGAAGTGCCGATAGCCTGCCGTGGCCAGCTCGACAGTCCGTCCTGCCTGCCGGATTTCGGCCATATCTTGGGCGATGTCGCGAAGGACGCCGCGAGAAAGAAGATCGAGAAGGCAGTCGGCAAAAAACTCAAAGGCGTGCTCGACGGCAAGAACGGCGACGCCCTCAAGAATCTGCTCAAATTCTGAACACCCTGCGGCACGATGAGCCCGCGATGATCACACCGCTACGCGCCGCCGCACTGTTGATCTTGTGTCTGCTCTGCCTGTCGGTGGATGCGGCCGACACCGAGCGTGCCGAGATCAGCTTCGAGGGCCGTACCTATCAATACACCTTCATCGCGCGCCTGAAAGGCGACAGCAAGGCCGTGCATGCGGTGGTGACCGACTTCGAACATATGAAGCGCATCAACGACGACATCGTCGAAAGCCGCGTGCTGAATCGTTACGAGAACGGCGAGATCAAGCGTCTGTTGAAACTGCGCCACTGCATTCTGGTGTTCTGTTTCGATATGGACTTCGTCGAGCGCGTGCGTGAATCACCCGGCCATATCACCACCACCATAGTGCCCGAGGAAAGCACGTTCTCCGATGGCACGGCGAGCTGGCAAATCGAAGCACTGGATAAAGACCACACGCGCATCAGTGTCAGCGCGCGACAGACACCCCGCTTCTGGATCCCGCCGGTGCTGGGGCCGATAATTTTGAAGCGTGTGTTCATGAGCGAAGTGGCCGAGACTTGTGCCAACATCGAACGCATTGTCAACGCGGACAATCACCATGGCTGAAGACAGCTTCAGCGTGCGCCTGTTGGATTGGTATGCGTGCCATGGACGCCACGGCCTGCCTTGGCAGCACGAGCGCACGCCTTATCGCGTGTGGCTCTCCGAAATCATGTTGCAACAGACCCAGGTCGGCACGGTCATTCCCTATTTCGATCGCTTCGTGGCGAACTATCCGAACGTCGCGGCACTGGCGGCGGCGGCCCAGGACGAGGTGTTGCATCTGTGGTCCGGTCTTGGCTACTACAGTCGCGCACGCAATCTGCATCGCTGCGCGCAACTGGTGATGGCGCGCCATGGCGGCGAATTCCCGCGAGAGTTGGAACTACTGACCGCCCTGCCCGGTATCGGCCGTTCGACCGCAGCCGCGATCCTCGCGCAAGCCTGCGAGCTGCCGCACGCCATTCTCGACGGCAACGTCAAACGCGTGCTCGCGCGTTATCACGCGCTGGCAGGTTGGCCCGGTGAAGCGGCGGTGGAGAAACGACTGTGGCGTCTTGCCGAGGAACATCTGCCGACGCAGGGCGTGCGCGATTACACCCAGGCCATCATGGATCTCGGTGCGACGCTCTGCACCCGTAGTCGGCCGCGCTGTGGCGATTGCCCGCTCGCTAGTCATTGCGCGGCGCTCGCCAGCGGCCGCGTCGCCGACTTTCCCAGTGCACGGCCCAAGCGCGTGCTGCCGAGACGCAGCACCTTCTTCCTGGTCATCGAAAACGTAAGCGGTGAAGTGTTGCTGGAGCGGCGACCGGCGAGTGGCATCTGGGGCGGACTGTGGTGCTTTCCCGAAATGGATGACGAAGGCGCGCTCGCGACACGTCTCGCCGCGCTCGGCTTGCGCGACGGCAGGATCGCAGCCCGCCTGCCGAACATCGCCCACAGCTTCACCCATTTTCATCTCGAGATTCGGCCGCTGCGTGTCAGTGCGGACACGCGCGCTTTTGAAGTGCGCGACGACGACGCGCTGCGCTGGTATTCAAGCGCCGATTCGACAAGAATTGGCCTGTCCGCCCCCGTCACGCGATTGCTCGCCAGCCTGCGCTGACCGTTAACCTAGAGGCTTACCATGTCCCGTACCGTTCACTGCATCAAACTCGACCGCGAAGAAGAAGCGCTGACGGCGCAACCCTATCCCGGCGAACTCGGCAAGCGCATTTTCGAATCGGTCTCCAAGGCCGGCTGGCAGCTGTGGCTCAAACATCAGACCATGCTGATCAACGAATACCGCCTGACTCCTATCGAAGCCAAGGACCGCGCCTACCTGGTCACCGAGATGGAAAAATTCTTTTTCGGTGACGGCTCCGCAGCGCCGAAGGAATTCGTGGCACCGAAGGACTAGGCGATTTGGAGCGAATGTGCGAATAAATTCGCACCTACAAAATCATCACGCCACCCAGCACCACCAATCCCAATCCTGTCCCGCGCGATACCCACGCCCCGTCGGGTAACACCCGCTCGGCGAGGATAAAAGCCGCCAGCGCCGCCATGGTTACGACACTCATCGCGCCGCCGGCAAACATCAAACCCATCAGCATCCAGCAACAGCCGATGCAGTAAAGACCATGGCGCAGCCCCATGCGCAGTGCGCCCAGGCGTCCGCCGCGCCAGTGCGAAAGGAAGAAGCCCATGGGCCCGCGACAGTGGTTTAGACAAGCGGCCTTGAGAGGCGTGAGTTGCCACAGCCCCGCCGCGATCAATATCGCGCCCGCCACACCGCGCGAAGCAGCCAGATCATGGCCGCGTAGATAACCCTGTCCATGCAGCCACCACTGCAACAGCGCGGCCAGCGGCGCGAAGGCGCTCCACGTCACGAGATAGCCCGCGCCGAATAACAAAGAATCGAATTCACCGTCAGGCCCGCGCTCCAGCCCGCGAAACACCAACATCATCGGCAGCGCGGCCGGCGTCATCATCGCCATCATCATCACCAGCCACATGAGCGCGCTGGCGACGAGATAGGGCAGACCATCGCCCGGCGCCATCATCGCGATCATGAGACGCATGAGGAGACCCTCGCCCTGCATGGAGATCATGGTTCGTTCGGCGGCATAGAGCCATGCCCAGCCGAGTGCCACGACCACCAACAGGGCGGCGAGCGTGAGACGAAATTGGATGCGTGAAAAACTCGCGCCGTGAGCAGCTGCGTTCACGACGCGCGGAGGCGGTGAAGAATCGTAAGAGCGCCTCAGGCGGCGGCCTGCCCCTGCCAGTCGAAGGGCGCGAAATGGCCGTTGGTGCGGCCCGAGGTGTCGCGCCACAGGATACCGAAAGCATCAATCACGTTACGCACCGCAGTGGCGAGATTGAGACGCTTGTTGACCGGATGAGCGGTATTGTCGATGACGATGCACTGGCCCGGCGCTGTCATGCTCGCTACGCCGGTCACCGACTGATCCAACATGCCGCCAATGCGCACCGTGTGCGAACCGCCGTCGCGATCGTATTCGATGAGCGCCCGTTCGACGCCGCGAAAATCCGCGATCAAGGGCGAGAACATCGCCAGTGGCCCATTGCCCGCCGCGCTGGCGATGGTGCCTACCGCACAGGCCTGCGCGTCGCTGGCACGCGAGTCGATGACCAGCCCGCCGATCCAGTTGCCGCTAGACATCACCGCCTCGGACTGTGCAAACATCGTGAATCGCACGCCGTCCAATACCACGTCACCAAAACGGCCCGCAGTGATCTCGAAGGTCAGCGCCACCTTGCAGAAATCATGGGTGGCCGGCAGCGCCATATTCTTGATGATACAAGGACACAGAAAATCACAGCTGCAAGCTTCCATGTACTCGCCCTTGACCGCCCATTGTGTAGTCATCGCGTCGCTCTCTTTGTTGCAGGTGTGGACCGTAGTCGCGCCAATCTAGGCCGCGCGCTGTGTCAGGGTCAAGGTAAACCGTCGCCGTGGGTTGACTAGACGCCGCCCAGCCTATTTAATGCCGCCCTTCGCGCCCCAGGCGCGACGGCCGGACGGCCGCAGTTCCTCACTTCATCGTCCGCCCGCAAGCGCATCCCTGGCCGAGTAGCTCAGTTGGTAGAGCAGAGGACTGAAAATCCTTGTGTCGGTGGTTCAATTCCACCCTCGGCCACCACATTCGAAACGTTGCCACCGTCAAGATCACTCGCATATTTCTATGCGTGATTT
>JAYWAC010000039.1:0-18944 GCA_043782755.1 Pseudomonadota bacterium
AGGAAATCGGCGCGCACTGCTACCCGAGTCCGGCCGATACCACGCCTGAGAATATTGCCCTGGCCGCCATCGATTCCGCCAAGCGCGACTTCTGTGACGTGCTGATAGTCGATACCGCCGGCCGTCTTGCCATCGACGCGCAGATGATGGACGAGATCAAGCGCATCCACGGCGCGGTCCATCCCCACGAAACCTTGTTCGTGATCGATTCCATGATGGGCCAGGACGCGGTCGCCACCGCGCGTGCCTTCAACGACGCGCTGCCATTGACCGGTATCGTGCTGACCAAGACCGATGGTGACGCGCGTGGCGGTGCGGCGCTGTCGGTGCGCCGTGTCACCGGCAAGCCGATCAAATTCCTGGGCACCGGCGAGAAGACCGACGGTCTCGAAGCCTTCCACCCTGATCGCGTCGCCTCGCGCATCCTCGGCATGGGCGACGTCTTGTCGCTGATCGAGGAAGTCGAGCAGAAGGTCGATCATGAAAAGGCACTGAAGGTCGCCGAGAAGCTCAAGAAGGGTAAGGGCTTCGATCTGCAAGACTTCCGCGACCAGATCGATCAGATGCGCAACATGGGCGGCATGCAGGCGCTGCTCGGCAAGTTGCCGGGCATGGGCGACCTGTCGGAGAAGATCAAGAACCAGGTCAATGACAAAGAATTGACCAAGCTCGCCGCTATCATCGATTCCATGACGCCGCAGGAACGCGAGTTCCCGGCCATCATCAAGGCCTCGCGCAAGGTCCGCATCGCCAATGGCGCCGGTAGCCAGGTGCAGGACGTCAACAAGCTGCTCAAGCAGTTCCTGCAGATGCAGAAGATGATGAAGAAGATGACCAAGAAAGGAGCGCTGAAAAATCTCATGCGCGGAATGCGCGGGCAGATGCCGCCCGGCTTTCCCATGCAGTGAGGGCAGCGTTCCGTGGCGCGTAGCCGGGTGGCACCAACACGGTGTCGCTTGTGGGTGCGCATGAACCCTAAGGGAGCTACGCACTGTGACGACCCGAAAAGACGACGACCTCTACGCGCGCGCCCTCGAATACCATGTCAATCCACGGCCGGGCAAAATCGAAATTACCCCGACCAAGCCACTCGCCAACCAGCATGATCTCGCACTCGCCTATTCGCCGGGCGTGGCTGCTCCTTGTGAGGCGATAGTCGCCGACCCCAACAGCGCTTCGTTGTATACCGCGCGCGGCAATCTGGTGGCGGTCATCACCAATGGCACGGCGGTGCTGGGCCTGGGCGCCATCGGTCCGCTCGCCGCCAAGCCGGTGATGGAAGGCAAGGCGGTATTGTTCAAGAAGTTCGCCGGCATCGATGTGTTCGACATCGAGATCAACGAGACCGATCCGGACAAATTGGTCGATATCATCGCCAGCCTTGAGCCGACCTTTGGCGGCATCAATCTCGAAGACATCAAGGCGCCCGAATGTTTCTTCATCGAACAGAAATTGAAGGACCGCGTGAAAATTCCGGTCTTTCACGACGATCAGCATGGCACCGCGATCATTTCGGCGGCGGCCATCATCAATGCGCTGGAAGTGGTCGGCAAGCAAATCGGTGAGGTCAAACTGGTGGCCTCGGGCGCCGGCGCGGCGGCGATTGCCTGTCTGCGCTTGCTGTATTCCCTGGGCTTACCGCGCGAGAACATTCTCGTCACCGATCGCGCCGGCGTGATCTACGAAGGTCGCGATGCGCAGATGGATGAGCACAAGGCTTTCTTCGCGCGCAAGACCGCCCATCGCACCCTCGCCGACGCGATGGTCGGTGCCGATATCTTTCTCGGCCTGTCGGGCCCCGGCGTGCTGAGCGCGGAGATGGTGAAGACCATGGCGCGCCAGCCCCTGATCCTGGCGCTCGCCAATCCGACCCCGGAAATTCTTCCCGAGATAGCGCGCGCCGCGCGGCCCGATGCCCTGATCGCGACCGGTCGCTCGGACTATCCGAACCAGGTCAACAACGTGCTGTGCTTCCCTTATCTGTTTCGTGGTGCGCTCGATGTCGGCGCGACCACTATCACCGAAGAGATGAAGCTCGCTTGCGTACACGCACTGGCGCGACTCACGCGTCAGGAAGCGTCCGAAGTGGTGGTCGCAGCCTATGGCGGCGATGCCATGAGCTTCGGCCCCGACTATCTGATCCCGAAGCCCTTTGACCCGCGTCTCATCACCGAGCTCGCACCGGCGGTGGCGCAAGCGGCGATGCAGAGCGGTGTCGCGACGCGCCCGCTCGCGAGTCTCAAGGACTATCGCGAGCAATTGAGCAAGTTCGTGTTCCAGTCGGTGTTGCTCATGAAGCCGCTGTTCGAACGCGCGCGTCAGGACCGCAAGCGCATTGCCTATGCCGACGGCGAATCGAGCACGGTGTTACGCGCCGTGCAATCGGTGGTCGATGACGGCATCGCACTGCCGGTGCTGGTCGGACGTCCGCAGGTCATCGCCAAGCGCATTACCGATCTCGGCCTGCGCATGGTGGCGGAGCGCGATTTCGAAGTGGTCAATCCGGAATCGGACGATCGCTATCGCGAGTATGTCGAGGAATATCACGCGGTGATGAAGCGTCACGGCGTGACCTTGCAGGACGCGCGCGATGTGCTGCGTTCCAACCACACCGTGATTGCCGCGCTACTGGTGCGCAAGGGCGCGGCCGACGCCATGCTGTGCGGTCTGGCCGGTGAATATCACGAGCATCTGCGTCAGGTGCGCGATCTGCTCGGTACACGCACCGGCGTCAGCGATATGGCGGCGATGAACGTGCTGGTATTGCGCAAGGGCACCTTGTTTCTGTGCGATACCTATGTGCACGCCGAGCCGAGCGCGGCGCAGATCGCGCAGGCCACCATTCTTGCCGCCGAACAGGTACGACGTTTCGGCCTCGCGCCCAAGATCGCGTTGTTATCCCATTCCAATTTCGGTACGCGCGATACGGCGAGTGCCTTGCGCATGCGCGAGGCACTCGCGCTCATTCGCGCGCAGGCACCGGAGTTGGAAGTGGATGGTGAGATGCAGGCCGATGCGGCCTTGATTCCGAATATCCGCAACAAGGCGCTGGCAGATTCGACGCTCGAAGGGCAGGCCAATCTGCTCATGATGCCGAGCATGGATGCGGCCAACATCGCGCTCAATCTGTTGACGGTGATGGGCGAGGGCGTGTCGGTCGGACCGATACTGCTTGGTTGTCGTTACGCCGCGCATATCCTCACGCCATCGGCCACCGTCCGTCGTGTGCAAAACATGAGTGCGCTGGCGGTAGTCGACGCGCAGTTGCTGACGACACGCAGCTAGTCGCGCGGGGCACACGGACGCGGCGGCGTCGGACGAAACCGCTGCGCCGTGTGCGACGTGGATGTTATTGTCACGCGCACATCAAGCAAGGATTCCGAGGAGTGGCAATGGCTTTGGATCGTCATGTCGATCGCATGCGTTGGTTGTGGAATGTGCTCAGCATCAAGAGTCGCTTTGGCTTTATTTCCCACTTGCAAGCCGGGCACCGCTGGGACCCGGCGGAATTCCATCTGACCGGAGTACGCTTCGTCGATCGCATGATGGACCGCCTGCTTGAGTACGGCAGCAAAGAGCCGAGCACGGCTACGCTGCTTGAGATAGGTTGCGGTGTCGGTCGCTTCATGAGACCCCTCGCCTGCCGCTTCAAACATGTCACCGGCATCGATATCTCGCGTGTCATGTTGACCCGCGCCCGTCGTTATTGCGTGGGCCTGCCGAACATCACCTATCTCCTGAACGACGGTACGTCGATCCCGTTGCCGGACGCGAGTGTCGACTACTGCGTGTCGGCGGGTGTGTTTCAGCACATCACCGACGCCGAGGTAATTGTGAACTATCTCCGCGAGGCGCTGCGGGTGCTGGCGCCCGGTGGTCTGTTGTTGTTTCAGTTCGAAGGTAATCGCACGGCGGCGGTTGGTCATGGGCAGGCCGGCGCGCGTATCAGTGCCGCGCTGCTTGATGCGGAACTGAAGGACTCGGCCTACCGAATCCGCGAAATCTCGACCGACCCGACCGACGCCATCCGTTGCGTGGTGATCGTGCTGGAAAAGTGCGCGGCGAGCGTCACCGTTGCGGCGGAACAGCGTTCCTTCAGTCAGTGGCCGATGAGTGAGCGACGCTGGATGAGTGGTGTCTACGACGATGTGAAGACCCGCACGCGGATGCATGTGCGCCAGCAGCAGGCGCCTCTGAAGCTGACCTTCTACGACTGAATGCCACCGACAGGCTGTTAGTGCGAGCTTGCGCCGCTAGCGACGTTGTCGCTGCCGTGGGCACTCAGGAAGCCTGCCAGCAGTTCATCGACCACCGGATAGAGCTTGCGCAGATCACTCGGATTACTGATGCCGCTCTGGCCATTGGCCCACACGTTGTGTGAGACGAAGCCGCCTTCCGCCGACAGCGGGATCTTGCGACGTGCCTGCAACGCCATGGCGTAGGAGTAGTAGCCATAGCTGCCTTCGACGACGGTCAGTTTGATGCGCAGCTGACCGACCGTTGCGTCGCGGAGCGCCGTGGCGTCGTCGGCGACTTCGAGGCCGGCAGCGTTAAGTTTTTCCTCGACGTGTCTGCGCATTTCATCGGCGCGCAATCCATAGCGCGCAAAATCAGGGTTGACGCCGTCCACCGCGACATTGATGCGATGCATGCCGCGCAAGGCATTGGCCGCGAATTCTTCGGCGCAGGCGGCCTGCGACAGCGCGACTATGATCACCATCGTGGTGGCAGCGACCAACAAGCCACCCTTGCGACGCGGCGCTGAACGGACGGGCAGGGACATCACGGATAACTCCTTCAGAACAGGCGCAGCTTGGTGATCGCGCGCGACCCGATGAATGCGAGGTAGGCGAGCGTGATGGCGCTGAAACAAATCAAAGACCACTCGGCAATGGACAGCGAGAGCAAGGTCCAGTCGACCGCCGCGCATTCGCCGGTGCCGCGCAAGGCCTGCTTGATGACCTGCGCGAGGGGGAATTGGTCGAGCATGTAGTCGAGGCCTGGGCCACAGGCCGGCACCTGATCTTCCGGCAGATGCTGCAGCCAAGTCTGACGCCCGGCAATGCCGGCGCCGATCACGGCGGCGAGGATGGTCAGCACGCCGTAGACATACACGCCACCGCGTCGTGGTCCGTGCAGCGTGCCAAGCACGGTGATGATGACGATCGCCATGTAGCACAGGCGTTGAAATATACACATCGGACAAGGCTCGATGTGTTGGACGAATTGCAGGTAATAGCCGCAGCCGAGCAGTGCAGCGCAGCCAAACGCAGTAAGCGCGAACAACACGCGCGGATTCAAATTCGACACTGAGCACCCCGCGCTTAGAGCTTGCGCCTATTGTAGCCCGCAACGCTAGTGCGCTGTCCCGCAATGAATCTTCGTAATTCACTTGGTCTCGAACCGCGATGCGGCGTTGCTCGTCGTCGCCATAGCGCCACTATGACTCCTCCTCGCGCCTTGCCTCGCGGCCCGATCCCGGGCGCGAATTATCGAAGTTCATCCCGGGACAGCACACCGCGTGCGCCGCCAGCGCGTATGTCGTTGAGGTGGGCAATGATGCGTGGTTCCAGCCAATAGCGGGCGCGCCCCGGCAGCCTGCCGGTGATGAATCCGACGTGGCCGCCGCGCGCCGCAAGCTCAAGGCTGACCGTCGGGCTGAGCTCTGTGGCGTGGGGAATGGCGTGGGCTGGCACGAAGGGATCGTCCGCAGCATGCAGGATGAGGGTCGGCACCGCGATCTTGCGCAGAAACTGTCGACAGCTGGCACGGGCATAGTAGTCATGCACGTCGCGAAAGCCGTGCAGCGGCGCGGTAACCGCGTCGTCGAAGCGCCAGAAGCTGTCCAGCGCGCCGAGGTCGGTGATGCCGAGTGGATTGTTGTTCAGATCGAACTTGGCTTTGAAGCGCGCCTGCATGCTGCGCACTAGACGCCATTGATAGAGACGCGAGGCGCCTTGGGCGAGACGGTCGGCGCAGGCCGCGAGATCGAAAGGCACGGAGATCGCGACGGCGGTCTTGAACGGCGCGTCCGCGCCCGACTCGCCCAGCCATTTCAATAACACATTGCCACCCAGCGAATAGCCGATGGCGGCGAAGGGCGCGCGTCCGTGGCGCGCAACGAGATGATGCACGACCGTGGCCGCATCGCCCGTGTCGCCTGAGTGATAGCTGCGCGGCAGGCGATTCGGTGCGCCGCTGCAGCCACGGAAATGCATCAGCACCGCGCGATAACCGGCGGCGTGCAAGGCGCTGAGCATGCCGCGCACATAGGGCGAGCGATGGCTACCTTCCAGGCCATGCAGTATCAGCACGCAGGGGCCGCCGTTGTCCAGCGTCCAGGCGAGATCGAGGAAGTCGCCGTCAATCAGTTCGAGACGTTCAAAGCTGAGCGCCGGCGCGCTGACAGGGCGGCACAGCGCCGCCCACAAGGTCGGGAGATGCGGGCCGGGTAGCCAGGGTGCGGGCGCGTAATCCGGCGCCGGCAGGACGCGACCGTGATGCCTGTCAGGCACCGGTCAGCGCGTAGGGCAGGGGCAGCGTCGCAAGCGTCGCAGCGGACGCGCCGGCGAGATGCAGCGCGCCGGCATCGATATCGATCACCGCCAGCGCCTCACAGCGACCAGCGCCGCATGGCGCACTGATGAGCACCGTGCCATGAAATACGTCGTCGGCATCGAGCAGTCTTGCGCCAGGCAGAGGCGCGACACTCGATGCGACGCGCACGCGCTGCACGCGCCGCTTTACCGAGCCGCGGAATTTGATCCGTGCAATGATTTCCTGACCGGGATAACAGCCTTTGTTGAAGCTCACGCCAGCGAGCACATCGAGATTCAACTCCTGCGGCAGAAATTGATCCGACAAGCTTGCAACTAGCAGCGCCTCGCCGCGCGCGATATCGGTCAAGCATGCGGCCTTGTCGCCCTGTGTCGGCACGTTGAGTTCATCCCACAGGCGCGCGAGTTTGTCGCGCGGACCAAGCAGCCAGCGCCGCTCGCCATCGACAGCGGGCACGACATCCGTCGCGACCGCCGGTGCGTCTGCGCCGTCGATCACCAGCACGCCATGACTGAGTGAGCAATCCTCGATCGTGAGCTTGGCGCGCAACACGAATAGGCGCAGACGTTTGATGAAGGCTGCGCTCTGGTCGGTCGGCAGCAGCGCATAGTACGTGCCGTTCGCTTCACGCAGCAGGCGTGGCAGGAACAGCACACGGCCCTTGGCACTGCACCACGCGGTCAAGAGCGTATGGCCCGCGTTCAAAGCGCGTATATCGCCACTGAATTGCCCGTGCAGGAAGTCGCCGGCATCATCGCCGGCAATGCGGATCACGGCCAGCGTCGGGCGTGCGGACTTGCAGGGCGGCGCGACGGCTATGCCATCGTCAATGCTTGCCTCGGTATTCGTATAGGGATTGGTCGCACTCATCGTTGTGCGCCACGGCGTCCCGACGGGGCCTCGTGCACGATGGTTGTGACGAGCGCCGCGAGTTCGGCATCGTGCGAGGTTTCGCGGCCAGTGAACCAACCGTAGAGATCCATATCGGTGCTTGCCAGCAGACGCTCGAAGATGTCGAGCGCGTGGCCGGTGAGGGTGTCACCGTGGCGCTCAAGGTGACCGCTGAGCAGGATATCCAACTCGCGCATGCCGCGCCGGCAACGCCAGCGCAGCTGATTGAGATGAGTGGCGTCCACGTGCCGCTTACAAGGTGCGCGCCACCATCATCTTCTTGATCTCCGAGATGGCCTTGGCCGGGTTCAAACCCTTGGGACAAGTCTTCGCGCAGTTCATGATGGTGTGGCAACGATAGAGGCGGAACGGATCCTCGAGTTCATCGAGACGCTCGCCGGTCGCTTCATCGCGACTGTCGACCAGCCAACGATAGGCTTGCAAGAGTACGGCCGGACCGAGGTAGCGATCGCCATTCCACCAGTAGCTCGGACAACTGGTCGAGCAGCAGGCGCACAGGATGCATTCGTACAGACCGTCAATTTTTTCGCGGTCTTCCACCGACTGTAAGCGTTCTTTGTCTGGCGGTGCCGGCGACTTGGTCTGCAGCCAGGGCTTGATGGAAGCGTACTGCGCATAGAAGTGGCTCAAGTCAGCGACCAGATCCTTCAGCACCGGCATGTGCGGCAGGGGGTAAATCTTGACCGTGCCGTTCACCGCACTGGTGGCCTTGGTGCAGGCCAGGGTATTGGTGCCGTCGATGTTCATCGCGCACGAACCGCAGATGCCTTCGCGACACGAGCGGCGGAAGGTCAGGGTCGGGTCGATTTCATTCTTGATGTAAAGGATCGCGTCCAGCACCATCGGCCCGCATTTGTCGAGGTCGATGACATAGCTGTCGGTGCGTGGATTCTCGCCGTTATCCGGATCCCAACGGTAGACCTGAAAAGTCTTCGCGCGCTTTGCGCCCTTGGCATGATCGTAGGTCTGGCCTGCGGTGACGCGGGAATTGGCGGGCAGTTTGAACTCAGCCATGACGGTATCCGTGCTCAGTAAGTACGTTTCTTAGGCGGCACGACGTCAACCTCATCGGTCAGCGTGTACATATGCACCGGGCGGTAATCGAAGACCACCTCGCCGCTCTCGGTCAGCGAAGTCAGCGTGTGTTTCTGCCAGTTCTGGTCATCGCGATCGGGATAGTCCTCACGCGCATGGGCGCCGCGACTTTCCTTGCGATTGGCGGCAGCGGCGATAGAGACCATCGCGCAGCCGAGCAGATTTTCGAGCTCGAGAGTTTCGACCAGATCGGTGTTCCACTTCATGGAACGATCGCTGACCTTCACATGTTTGAAGCCTTCGTAGACTTCTTTCAGTTTCACGATGCCTTCTTCCAGCACCTCGCCGGTGCGGAACACCGCCGCATAGTTCTGCATGGTGCGTTGCATGTCGAGACGCAGCTTGGCGGTCGACTCGCTACCGTTGGCGTGACGCAGCGCATCGAAGTGCGAGAGCAGGCCCTCGGTTGCTTGCTTGCCGAGCGGTGCATGACTCATGCCCGGCTTGATGGTCGCCGCGCAGCGTTTGGCGGCGGCGCGACCGAAAACCACGAGGTCAAGCAGCGAGTTCGAGCCCAAGCGATTGGCGCCGTGCACCGATACGCAGGCGGCTTCGCCGATAGACATCAAACCCGGCACCACGGCATCGGGGTTGCCGTCCTTGATGTTGACCGCTTCACCATGGATGTTGGTCGGAATGCCGCCCATGTTGTAGTGCACGGTCGGCAGCACCGGGATCGGCTCGCGGGTGACGTCGACGCCGGCGAAGATTTCCGCTGATTCGGCGATACCCGGCAGACGCGAATTGATGACCTCGGCGCCGAGATGCTCGAGATGCAGATGAATGTGATCGGACTCGGGGCCGACACCGCGGCCCTCGCGGATTTCGATCGTCATCGAACGCGAAACGACATCGCGCGAGGCCAGATCCTTGGCGTTCGGCGCGTAGCGCTCCATGAAGCGCTCGCCCTTGGAGTTGGTCAGATAACCGCCTTCGCCGCGCACGCCTTCGGTGATCAGGCAGCCCGCGCCGTAGATGCCGGTAGGATGGAACTGGGTGAACTCCATGTCCTGAAGCGGCAGACCCGCGCGCAACACCATGCCATTGCCGTCACCGGTACAGGTATGGGCAGAGGTACAAGAGAAATAGCTGCGACCATAGCCGCCCGTCGCAAGCACCACTTGATGAGCGCGGAACAGATGCAGACTGCCCTCGGCCAGATCCCAGGCCAGTACACCGCAGCACACGCCTTGGCTGTCCATCACCAGATCAATCGCGAAGTATTCGATGAGGAATTCGGCTTTGTGCTTCAGCGACTGCTGATAGAGCGTATGCAGGATGGCGTGACCGGTGCGGTCGGCCGCCGCGCAGGTGCGCTGCGCGATGCCTTCGCCGAAGTTGGTGGTCATGCCGCCGAAAGGGCGCTGGTAGATCTTGCCGGCCTCGGTGCGCGAGAAGGGCACGCCGTAGTGTTCGAGTTCGATGACGGCCGGGATCGCTTCACGACACATGTATTCAATCGCATCCTGGTCACCGAGCCAGTCGGAACCCTTGATGGTGTCGTACATATGCCAGCGCCAGTCGTCTGGGCCCATGTTGCCGAGCGCTGCGCTCATGCCGCCCTGCGCCGCCACGGTGTGGCTGCGGGTCGGGAAGACCTTGGTCAGACAGGCGGTGGCGAGACCCGCTTCGGCCATGCCGAAAGTGGCGCGCAGGCCGGCGCCGCCGGCGCCGACCACGACCACGTCGTATTTGTGTTCGATCAGTGGGTATGCATCAGGCATGAGGTGTTCCGTCAGGTCATTCCGAAAGAGATCTTGAGCACCGAGACGATGCCGAGCAGCCCGCCCAGGGCGCAGCCGAGTTTCATCGCGATCAGCAAAGCGACCTTGGCGATATCGGCGTGGACGTAATCCTCGATCACGACCTGCAAGCCGAGCTTGGCGTGATAGAACATCGCGCCGATCATGGCCACCAGTAATACGGTCACGAAGGGCGAACGGATCCAATTAGTAAGGTCGACGACATCGTCGTGCATGTGAGTCAAGAGCGCGGTGACGAACCACAACGCGAGCGGAATGAGGGCGATCGCGGAGAGGCGCTGGTGCCACCAATGATGGGTGCCGGCGCGGGCCGAGCCCAGGCCGAGTACGCGACTTAAGTCGCTTTGCAACTTCATACCGCAGCTCCTCGCGCGATGACGCAGGCCCAACTCAGCACGGTCATCGTAACGGCCGTAGCGATGACGATATAACCAGTCTTGTAGGCGGTGCCGAGATCGAAGCCCCAGCCGGTATCCCACAACAGATGACGAATTCCGTTACACAAGTGGTAATAGAAGGCGAAGGTCCAGCCGACCAGCAGCAACTGCATGGGCAGCGAGCCGATGCAATGTTGGGCGGCTTCGTAGGCCTCCATGCCTTGGGCCGCAGCCACCAGCCAGTACAGCAGCACCAGGGTGCCGACTGACAAGGCAACGCCGGTCATGCGATGCATGATCGACATGCTTGAGGTCAACTGCGGGCGATAGATTTGCAAATGCGGTGAGAGCGGGTTTCCGGCCATGGCTTAATCGTTCACTTTGCTGGTTAGCGGCGCCTGTCGGCGCCGCGACAAGGTCGACGGGGTGCTCAAAAATCGACGCATCTGCCCTTGCGTTCCCAATCACCGTAGCGCGTCGGCTCGAGTCCGGCGGGTCCGCCGAATTCGCGCGGACGCTCGCTGGCCGGCGCGGGGGTGGGCTCGGCGTCGCGGTCTTGCGCAACGGGCGGCGCGGCCGGCGGAGTCGTGGCGTCGTCAGTGACCATGATGCTTGGTGTTCAGATGAGTGGGGTGCGCTCGGCGGCGCGAGCCTAGTATCTTTTCATGACCGGGTAATTTCAAGCTGACGCAGTCGGGCTTATGCTTTTGTCCAGGATGAATGGCTTCCACGGACCGGTGATTCTCGAGCTTGTGCCGTCGGCATGGCTGCCGCGCGCGTTGCTCGCACTGCATGTCGTGGTGTTAAGCCTGCTGCTGCTCGCCTATCCGTCGTCCTGGCCGCGCAATCTTCTCGTGATGGCGGTCGCCATCCACACGTGCTGGAGTCTGCGCGCCGCGCAGCTCACGGACATCACGCGCCTTGAGTTCGGCGTGCGCCAACCCTGGCGTGTCGTACTGCGCGACGGTCGCGGTCTCGACGCGCGTCTGCTGCGCGCACCGTGGGTCTCACCACGGTTCACCGTGATCACGTTGGCCTGTGCCGACGGTGTCGCGCGCCAGGTCGTGCTGCTGCCCGACATGGTCGAGAGCGATGCGTTTCGGCGACTACGGGTGCGTTTGCGGAAGATTGATAGCGGGGAGGGTTGACATGCATGTGCGGATCCTCACCCCCAATACCTTATCCGCCACGCCAACCACAGTTTGCGCACCGGCAGCAGCTCGATGCGACGTTCCAGCACCTGGTAGTCATCGGCACGGGTCAGAGCTAAGGCCTCTGCCGTACAGGCCGCAAGTGTGGTTATCAAACGCTGACCACGACGCACCGCGCGCGGCAGGGCAACGCTGCGCGCGATGAGTTCAGCGCGCAGCCAGTCGATCTCGGGCGCGAGCACCCCATGCAGCTCTCTTGAAGACTGCGCATTGCGTACACCATCGACACTCAAACCTGCGGCGCGCAAGCTCCCATCGGGCAGCAGCAGTGGCGTGGCACGGCGGTGCTGGCGCAAACCACGCAGGGCGTAGGCGAGTTCGAGTAGACACGCGAGTTCAAGGAGCGTCGCATGCTGGGCGGCGCTGACGCGTGGGCCGAAGTTGATGTAGTGCTCGATAAGCGCACCCTGTTGATCGCTGATCCAGCCCAGAAGTGCCGAGCGGTCGAGCAAAGGCGGTGCGTTGAGACCGTTGATGGTGGCGTCGAGCAGCGCTGCAAAAACATCGAGCAGCGCCGGCGTGGCCTGCGTCAGCGGCAGTAGCGCCCGGGCTAAGGGATGGCGGGGTGTAGCGGCCGCGAGTTGTTGTAATTCAGTTTGCCACCAGGCCAGTTTCAGATGAGCGACACCGCTATCGCTACATAGCCCGGGAATGTCGCTGATGGCGCGCCGCACCGCTTCCAATACGCGCACTGCATGGCGCGCGGCGGGCGCGAGATAGAGACTCGCGTAGTAGAAATCATCGGGTGGTGCGACCGCGCTGTCGCTGGCCGGCGCGTGTTCGGCGCCGTTCAGATCCACGCCAGCAGATCCCGTGCGCAGGCGATGCTGCCATCGCCGCCCCACAGTGCGGGACGATCCTCAGCGGCGAGATAACCATAGAGTGCTACCAACACCGGCATGCCGGCCGCGCGTGCCGCTGCGACATCGCGTTCGGCGTCGCCGACGTAGAGACAGGTTGGTGGTGCGATACCGATCTCACGTGCACCTGCGAGCAGCGAGTCGGGATAGGGTTTGGCGCGCGCCGTGGTATCGCCGGAAATCACGCAGGCAGCGCGACGAGCCAGGCCCAAGCGCGCTAGCAAGGGCGTGGTCAACCAGCCCGGCTTGTTGGTGACGATACCCCATGGCAGGCCACGCGTTTCAAGCGTGAGGAGTACTTCGTCCATGCCTTCAAATAGCACCGCGCCGTGACCCAACACCGCCGCGTAGAGATCGAGTAGACGCAGGCGGCGACGTTCGAAAGCGGCGTGATCTGTGTCAGTAGCGAAGGCCGCGCGGATCAGGGCGGGACTGCCGTGCGACACATGTGGACGGATGTCTGCTGCGGACAGCGGTGGCAGTGCTTCCTCGGCGCGCAGTGCATTCAGCGCGACGACGAAATCGGGCGCGGTGTCGAGCAGGGTGCCGTCCAGATCGAACAGCACCGCGCGTGGTGCACAGCTGAGTCTCACGGCGTCGTGCTCAGGCCGCGTTGCGCGCGAAAGTCGCGAGATAATTCACCGCCGGGCTCGTGCATAAGCGTGCGCGGCGCGTCCATGGGTCGTAGTGCATGCCGCGCACGTCGCGCGTCGCGAGGCCGGCGGCGCGCGCCATGCGCGCCAGTTCCGAGGGACGGACGAACTGCATGTAGTCATGGGTGCCACGCGGCACCAGCTTCAACACATATTCGGCCATCACCACGCCGAGCACATAGGATTGCGCGTTGCGGTTCAAGGTCGATATCACCAGCACCCCGCCTGGTTTTAAGAGCGTCGCGCAGGCCGCGATCAGCGACTCGGGTGTAGGCACGTGTTCTATGAGTTCGAGACAGGTGACCACATCGAAATGACAAGGCTGACGCGCGGCCAATTGTTCGGCCGTGATGGCTTCGTAATGCACGGTTGTAGCTTGCGCGACGGCGTGATGCCGCGCGACTTCAATCAACTCCGCCGAGGCATCGACGGCCGTGACATGGGCACCACCGCGCGCCAGGGCCTCACTGAAGATGCCGCCACCGCAACCGATGTCGGCGACCCGGGCTCCTTGCAAACGCGCCTGGGCCGCGACGTAGTCATAGCGACAGGGATTGATATCGTGCAGCGTGCGGCACGGACCTTCGCAGTCCCACCAGTGCGATGCGAGGGCAGAGAATTTGTCGCGTTCGTCAGGATCGAGGTTGATGGTCATGGTGAGGTGATACGACAGATGGTAAGACCGAGCTCAATGTAGATGCGACCATTCGCACATTCAATCGCGCGCCACGGCGCTTCGCCCTGGCATGAATGTGCGAATGAATTGGCACCGATAGAGGGATAAATTATTCGACGGCGCGTGCCACGCGAAAGCCGGTGTAGGCGTCGCCATTGGACTCCAGGGGCACACGCGCGGCGCTGCGTAGCGCGGCGGCACGATCGGCATAGGAACCGCCGCGCGCCACATGGCGTCCATCGCCGTCACTCTGCGCGCGACCGTCGGCGCTGGCATTGTCGTAGTTCGCGTGCCAAGTATCGGCGACCCATTCCCGCACATTGCCGAGCATGTGGTAGAGCTTGAAGTCGTTGCGGTTGACGCTGCGATCGTTGGCCGGCAGTGGTGTGGTTTCGCTGGCCTTGAAACTGTAGCGGGCTTGGGTAGGCAGGATTTCGCGACCATTGGGGTAGGGCGTGGTGCTGCCGGCGCGGGCGGCATATTCCCATTCCGCTTCGCTCGGCAGGCGATAGTCGGCGCCACTGCTATTGCTCAGCCATTGCGCATAGGCAGTGGCCGCCGCCCATGACACGTTTACCACCGGCAGCGCGGGATTATCCCAGGGCTGGGCCGGGCAAGGTGTGCTGGTGGCCGTGCAGAATTGTGCGAATTCGCCGGCACTGACTTCAAACAGGCCGATGGCGAAGGGACGTTCGAATTTTACCGTGTGGCGCGGCTGTTCTTCCTGCGCCTCACCCCCCATCTCGAATTGACCCGCCGGCAGTACCACCAGCGCCGGGCCCTTGCCGATGCTGGCCAGCACGTCCTGGCAATAGGGGCGGCGGGTCTTGACCAGGCTGGCCTTGCAGTTGCCGCGCGCAGGCTTGGCTCGCGGCAGGCTGGCGGTGGGCGAGGCGGTCGTGCTGGCTGCCACCGGTGCGGTCGCGGCGGGTGCGCGCGCGACCATCACGGACTGGGTAGTCGCGGTGGTGGCGGGCACGGTGGCGGTCGACGCTTCAGCCGGCAACGCAACGACCGGCGGCTCTGGCGTCGTAGCTGCGCGCTCAAGCGGCGCTGTTGTTTCGGTCGGGGCCGCGCTTACCGCCTTCTGCTGCGCGGCCGCGACGCGCTTCCGCGCGAATTCGGCGCTGGCTTTGCGCCATGCCTCGCGTGCATCACGCAGACGCGAGTCTTCAGCACCGAGGCGATCCATGAGATCGAGCAATTGCTGTTGCGTGGTCAGCGATTCTTCCGCGTCTCCCAGGGCGATGAGCGCGTTCTCGGCCTGGATCTGTTCGATAGCCTTGTCCGTCAGACGGCGCATCGACGGCGCATCGCGCAGTTGCGCGCGCTGCGCGTCATCGAGTTGGTCCCAGCGCCTGCCCAGCGCTTCCAACTGCGGACCATTCCATTGATTGGCGGTAAGGAATGCCGTTAACGGGTCTTGGACCGTCGGCGCGCTGATGCTTGCGACGGGGCTGGCCGGCGCGACGGCTTCGCCAAGCTGCAGGCGATGGAACGCCACGGCGGCGCCCAGCGCGAGCACGCCCCCGATCGCGAACCAAGGCAGTGTCCTTTTGCGCTGGGTGGGCGCAGGTTTTGTCGACCGCTGCGGCGGAAGAATTTCCTGCGTGGTGTCGCCTTCGTCTTCATCGTAGGGGAACACCGTGCGCTGCTCGGGTTCGGGCGCCTGATAGGGCCGCACCGGCATCTGTCCGGCGACCACACGGGTCAGCAGTTCGTGACGCTGACGACGATAGGTTTCGCTATCGAGTGCGCCCGCTGCGTAGGCGCGTGACAGATCGCGCAGGGTGGTGGTGTTCATGCCTGACAGCGCAGTCCGAATCGCGAGGCGTGCATGGCGTACCCTTGGTGTCAGGAGTCGAGATCGAGAACCACACGGAAACCGGTGGCCTTGTCGGCCGTGCCGGCATGGGGTTTCTCAAGCGAGATGTCGCACTTGCTGAACATGTCTTCAAAGGCGCCGCCACGTGCCGCCACGTTGCTGCCGTCGACCACCCATTCCTGGGCGTTGCCGACGTAGTTGTACAAGCCCCAGCCATTGGCCTTGCCGGTGTTGACGCCCATCGTGCCCTGGCCCTTCAGCAGCTGGCCGCCTTGTTCAACTCGACAGTTGTAATCCTTCTTCGGCTGATCGCCGCCGGCATTGGCGGCGTAGGTCCATTCCTGATCGGTCGGCAGACGGAATTTCTGGCCGGTGCGTTCCGACAACCATTGGGTGTATTCCTGAGCCTGGGCAAGCGTAATGCCGGTGATCGGCAGCACCGCGTCCTGGCCCGGCAGCGGCGCGCATTTACCACTCATCTTGCAGTAGCGGCTGAAGTCCGCGACCGTCACTTCGAACTTGCCGACCGCGAAAGGTTTGGCGATGCCTTCACCGGCCGGCACTACCACCATGAAGGGTCCCGGTTCCCGGGCGGCGACGAAGTAAAAGCAGGTGCCGGCCTTGCGCTTGCCATGACCGGCGAGTTTTGCTTCGCAAGGGTTGGTCGGCGGCGGTGGCGGCTCAAGCGGCGCGATGCCGCCGGCGAGCTTGGCGATCTCCTGCTCAAGTTTAAGCCGGCGCTGCTTGAGCGCGGCGTTGTCGGTCCAGATCGCGAATGCGCTATCGAGTTCGCCACGCGCAGCGACCAATACGGTATTGGCCTTGTCCTTGCTCGCGTCCTGGTGATCGGTCTGCCATTGCGCGACGCCGTCGCGGCCTTCGTTGAAGCGCGCGTCGAACTTGCCGACGATATCCTTGACCTGTTTGACGCGGGCATTGAACGCGCCTTTCAAGGTTACGATCTCGGCATTCTCCGCTTCGTCCTTGGTCGCTTTCAGCAGTAGATCCTTGGCCATCGACAGCATGGCCTTATCCAAGGCCTTCTTGATGTCGGGTGCATATTTCGACGTCGGTGCGGTGAGTTTGACCGACTCGATCGAGGCTATCGGCTGATTGCCGGGGAACAAGTCCTTGGCCTGTTTGATGACCTCATTGGCAGCCATGCCTTCAGCTTTTTTCAGCGTTTCAATACGGGTCGCGATGTCTTGTGCCCAGTCGCCTTCCGCCTTGCTGAATTCGCCCGGGTCGAGCACCTGTACTTCGGAGACCTTGGCCAAGGCTTCGGCAATGTCGAAGTCGGGGCGCTTCAACATCTTGGCCAGTTCCTGCTTGTTACCGTCGACGGTGTAGTCGCGCACCGCGAGTTTGCAGTCCTGGCGCTGCGGCTGCAGCTCGGCGCAGGCCTTGGCGAAACGCAAGGCGGCGGCGAAGTCATTCTTCGGCACCTGTTGCGTGGCGAGCTTGAGATAGGCACTGGCCAACAGGCGCGGTGCTTCTTCGCTGACATAAGTGTCGAGTGTTTTCTCCACTTCCTTGCGCAGACTGTCGAGGGTCTTGGCGGCGTTTGCGACGTCGCCGGCCTTGGCCTGTGATTCAAAGGTCTGCTTGAGACCGTCGATGCGCGCCAACCGCGCCTGCTCTTCCTGCTCCTGCTCAAAGGCGTTGGTCGCTTCCTTCAAGGCACTACGTTCTTCGGCGAGACCAGGCGCATCGGGCGCATAGCGTTCGGCATCAGCGATGAGGTTGGCGCCTTCCGCGAGACGTTCCTGCAAGCGCATTTCGCCGGCACGTTCGACCAGCTTGGCAGCAATCTTAGTGCCGACTTCCTTGACCCACGCATCAGTGGGATCACCAAAAGCCGCGATGTCGCCCATCTTCTGGCGCACGCTTGCGCGCCAGGCGCGATCGGCGTCGGTCTCGGTCAGCAGTTTCTCGATGGCGGCCTTGGCGTCGGCGACCTGCTTCTTCTCGGCCTCGGCCAGCGCCTGCTTGCGCTTGCTTTCAAGGCTGTCGAGTTTACTCACCAGATCGCTGGACTGCGGCAGTGACACCAGCGCGTTCTGAGTCAGCGCGACCGCTGCATCCCACCGACCAGCGGCGGCCAGCTGTTCGGCGCTCTTCTCGATCGCGCCGGCCAGCTTGTTGGCGGCTTCGAGCGTGCGCGCGTCGCCAGGATTGTCAGCACGCAAGGCTTCAAGCGAGGTGAAGGCTGCGTCAAACGCGGCGGGGTCCTTGCCAAGTGCGGCAAGGGATTTTTCGAACGGCGCTAGTGCGGCATCGAATCGCGCTTTGCGCAACGCCCGCGCCTCGGCGCGCGCCGCGTCATTGGCATTGTGCAAGTCGTCGGCAAGTGTTGCCTCGCCATCGAGCAGGGCACTGATACGCGCACTGGGTTTATAGGCACGTGCGGCGGCGAGGGCTGCGCCGGCACCAGTCAGATCGCCCTTGTCACGCAGTCCGCGCACGCTTTGCAGGCGCGCCAAGGCGAGCTGATCACGGGCGTTCTGAGTAGTGGCGTGGCGCGCGGCGATGTCCTGCAACTGCTTAAGTTGATCGTCGCCCTCGGGCGTCAGCTTATCGGCGGCCACCGCCTGCGTGATGCCATCGCGCAAGGTGGTCAATTGCGCGTTGAATTCGTTCGCCAGCGTGCCGATGCGATCGTTCAAGTCGCGCATGCCAAGCACGCGCAGCATGCCGCTGTAATCGCCGAGCATGAGGTCGCTCGCCGACCAGTTATGCGATCTTTCGAGCGCCGACAAGTCTCGGCTCACGCGCGGTTCGATGTCCTTACGCAGTTTCTCCAGCAATTCGTTACCAGGGTCGAGCCGCGCCAGATCGATTACTTCGTTCTGCACGGTGAGATAGGCCGGCAGACCCTGCTTGCCGTCAAGCGCCTTCTGCACCGCGTCGACGGCACCTAGCAGACGCGCGGTGGTTTCGGCACGGTCGCGCGCGCCACCAATCTTGTCAGCCAAGTCGGACAGATATTTGTTGTCGCGGCCGATGACTTCCAG
>JAYWAC010000040.1:0-7214 GCA_043782755.1 Pseudomonadota bacterium
GTGATGCGCGCGCCTGCGACGACGGTGGTCTTGTCGGCATTGGCGATCTTCGCGTCTGCGCCGTGCCAGCCACCGCCGATACGCACTTCACCACCCGCGCTCGCGCCGTTGACGTTGATGACGCCATGTTCGAGCACCGCCACCCGCTCGCCACTGACGACGATATGTCCGCCGGCGGCGTCGCGGCCACCGGCGTCAACCCGGCCGTCGACCAAGGTCGTGCCCTGCGCGCTTTCGATGCGAATGTCACCGCCGCTCGCGCCGCGCGCGGTGGTCACCGCCATCGCGCTCTGCGTCACGTCACCCTGGGCCGACAGCACGATGCGTCCGCCGGCATCATGTGATAAGGCGTTGGCACTGACTGTGCCACTGTTCTTGAGGGTGCCGGCGAAGACGCCGATGGCGCCCTGCTCGGCCAGCAGCTTGCCGAGGTTCACGACCTTATCGCTAGGCGCCTGTACCTGGAAGGTGACATCGTCGATATCGAGACTCGCGAGACGCACGCTCTTGCCGGCCGCCAGGATCAACTGGCCCTGATCGACGCTCAAGGTGCCGGTGTTTTCGATGGTCGGCGCGATGAAAACAATCTCGCCGCCGCGCGCGGCCTTGATGTAACCCTCGTTACTGATCGCACCTGACTTCTCATCACCGGCAAAGGCATAACGCCCGGCAATGAAGTCGACGTCCTTGATGTCGAGGGTGGAAGCGACGAGCCCGGCGGTGTCGACACGCGCATTGGCGCCAAAGGCGACGCCATTGGGATTGATCAGAAAGACGCGACCATTGGATACCAGCTGGCCGAGGATGGCGGAAGGGTCGCCGCCGGTGACGCGATTCAAAACCGCGCTCTTGTTCGATTGCTGGACGAAGCGCGTCAGTTCGCCGCGCGCGATGGAGAAGCCCTGCCAGTTGATGATGGCGCCGGGCGAATTGGCGATGTCGAGGATGCCGGCCGCCGGCTGCGTGATGCGGGCCTGACCGTGGGCGACCACCGCACCGGTCGGATTGGCCTGCGCGGCCGTGCCGCTCAGCAAGCCAGCAATCACGCCCGCCAGCATGGTGCGCGACCTATTCAATGTTCCTGGCGACATATCCCTGGTCCGAAAGATGGTGGCACTTGCCGCCGCGCATGGCTGGGCGTGCTCGAATTCGATGGGGTTTGATACCCGATTTACCGGGGAGGCGCCAGCGACCTATTCACGCTGTGCGCAATGGACGTGTAAATGAAGGTTAAGACCAGAACCGGTCTCAAAATTAAGCGAGCGCAGTCAGTTCGCGCGTCGCCGGCGCGGAGAAACCACAACATATATAGAAATACGTGAGGATTTCGAGCACCGCCGGCGCGCGAAATGGCAAGCGCAGCCATTTTGAGACCGGTTCTACGCTCAGTAGCGATAAGTGAGGCTAACGTGGCATTTGGTGCCGCTTGCGCTGGGGTCGCGCGCGTCGACGACCTCGTGACCGTAATCAACCGCCAGCGAGAGTTGCTGGCGCCATTGCCAGCGCAGGCCGAGACCGACGCTCGCGATCACCTCGTGATCGATTTCGCCGACTTGCGAGAAATAACGCTCGACATGCCCGGCGTCGAAAAAGGTCAGCAGTCGAATGTTATAGGGCAAGGGGGGCGCCCAGATTTCAAAGCCCAAGCGTTCGCCGTCGTCGCCGGTCACGCCACGCTCTTGAAAGCCGCGCACCGAGCCGACCCCGCCGACGCCGAACTCCTCGCCGGCAATCATGGCCTCGCCCGCCACCTGACCTTCGACCATCAGCACCGCCTGCCACTCATGCGGCAGGCTGGCGGTCAGGCGCGCGTCGTAACGGAAGGCATCCCATTCGGCGCGGGCATGGGCACGGGCATGCTCGTAGTTGCGCCCGTCGTTGTGATCGCCACCGCCCAGATTGCGCGCATAGCTCATATTCAGATCGGCCACCAGCCAGCTGCCACGAAACTCGCCCTGATAGCGCAAGGTCAGCGGCCGGCTGCGCACCTGGCCGCCGATAGGCCGGCCCTGAAAGGCGACATCGTTCCGGAACAGGCGGTCATCAATGCCGATGCCGACCTGCTGGCGCCAGGCGCCGATCTGGTTCAGGTATTGACTGTAAGTGAAGCCGAAGAAATCGCCAGCGCCGCTGACATCGAACACATTCTGAATGCGTCCGCTGTTGATGTCGGAATGGGCGTAATAGAAGGTGCTGACGCCAGCCAGAGTATAGGTCGGCACGCGGTAGTTGATGACGGCCTGTTTGACGTTCTCGGTGTCCTCGGGCGAGGTCGTGTAGACCACGGTCGCGGCATCGTCATGGCTGAGCAGATTGGAATGCATGGCGCCGACGGCGAGACGCGAGGTCGCGAGATCGGGCGTGCCGAGATTGCTGATGTTGGCAAACACCGACCACGGCCGACGATCCTGCACGGCCAGCTCGGCGTCGACGCTGTCGGGCTTATCGGACTCCTTGAGGTTGAGCGTCAGGTGCCGGTCGGGCTGATCGTTGGCGAGGGCCAGCGAGCGCGCCAGGCGTTTGATGTCGGGCGTCGCGCCGGCTTTCAAGCTCGGCACGGTACGCAAAACATTGGCCTCGGAAAAATGCTTGTTGCCGCTGACCGTCAACGCACCGACGGTCAGTGCCGTGACCTTGAGCTGTACGGTGTCGTGCTCGATGGTCTGCGGCGGCAGGAGCACGCGGTGAAAGATGAAACCCTGGGCACGGAGCGCCTGCTCGAGGCCCTTGGCGGCAGCAGTCAGATCCGACAGGCCATGCTTGTGGCCCTTGAAAGGCTCGAGGATGCGCGCCGTTTCTTGCGCCGAGAGCGGATTGGCGCCACTCACCTCGTAACTGCTGACCTCGAGGCCGGGCACCTGCTCAGCCGCCGTGGCCGCGACCAGCCACAGACTCAAGAACACGCCAACGATGGCGCGTGCAACGCGAACTTTGACCGGCGATGCCACCGCTATCTCTCACTCCAAACGATCTTTGCCCGCGCGCCGGCCTGGCATTGCGCTCCTCGAGAGCAGCGCGTCGAGGATGGAAGCATCATGCCATACATCGGTTTAATCCCCATAACTCGACACTCTCTCAAGTGTGAGCGAAGTCCGGTCAGGGCCTCACCACTCAAGGCCCCTGCCGCCGACGCCGCTACCCGGACTAGATCTGAACCGGGTGCGCCCAGAGAGTCCGATGTTCCGCCAATTCTTTGTCCTTGCCTTGTTGAGCAGCGCTATCGCCGGCTGTACCAGTGCAGCCCCACGTCGCCATGACACCGCCATCGGTGCGGTGCAGGCGGTGTATGTCGAAGTCGCGCCGGACATCTATGTCAGCGAACGGCTGCTCGCCGCGCCACCGACACAGGACTACTGGGTCAAGGTCGCGATCAGCGGCACGGACACGGTGGGCGACACGGCCATGGCGCTGGTGCCGGCCGCGATGCGGCTGGCGGCGGGCGATCAGGTGGCCGTCGAAGTGGTGGCGCCGTTGAGCCGCGACCCGGCGATGCCAACGCGGCGCGCCAACCGGGTGCGGAATCTGCTCCGCCACGGCGCGCTCGCACAATCCGCGACGCCGCCCCATGGCGATGTCATCGACCGTTATCTGAGCGATACCACTGCCAACGCGCCCTGAGGGCGACATCGTCTATTCCTGCGAATTGACCGCACCGACTCAGTGCTCGAGAAAATCTTTCAGCAGCACCACCATTTTCGCACCTGCATCGCCGTCGCCATACTCAGGAATGTCGACCCGCGGTGTCACGTAGTCCGCTTGCGTCCACAAGCGATTCCAGCCGGCGGCCAGGGTTTCTGTCCATTCCGTGTCGTCGCGCAAGGTCACGCAGGGCACGCGGTGGAAATAGGCTTCTTTCTGCACGCCACCGGAATCGGTCAGCACCATCGCCGCGCTGCCGAGCAGACGATGCATGTCGAAATAACCGACCGGCTCTAGCAAACGCAGGCCTGCGGTATCGATGCCGAAACGTGCCAACACCTGACGCGTACGTGGATGCAGCGGCAACACTATCGGCTTGCCGACCGCCGCGCGTCGCAAGTGTTCGAGTATCGCGCGCAGCCGCGTTTCGTCGTCGGTGTTCTCGCTGCGATGGATAGTGCTGAGCACGTACTGGCCCGGCGTCAGCGCGCAACGCTCGAGAATATCCGACTGACCCAAGGCGGCGTGCCGCGCATAAAGTGTGGCATCGAACATCACGTCACCGGTGTGATGGACGCCCTGAATGATTCCTTCCCGTTGCAGATTTGAGATCGCGTCAAAAGTCGGACAAAACAGCAAGGCGCTCAGATGGTCGACCAGCACACGATTGATCTCTTCGGGCATGCGACGATTGAAGGAGCGCAGCCCGGCTTCGACATGGGCCACAGGAATGTGCAACTTGGCCGCCGCCAGCGCGCCGGCGAGTGTGGAATTGGTGTCGCCGTAGACCAGCACCAGAGCGGGTCGCGTGTCGAGCAACACGGCCTCAATCGCTTCCAGCATGTGACCGGTCATCTGACCGTGATGACCCCCATGAATATCGAGATTGAAGCGCGGTGTCGGGATCGCGAGTTCGCGAAAGAAGATCTCCGACATGTTGTCGTCGAAGTGCTGACCGGTGTGGATCAAATCTTCCGACAGCGCAGGCTCGGCGAGCAAGGCGCGACTGAGCGCCGCTGCCTTGATGAATTGCGGACGGGCACCGACGATGGTGGCAATACGATGGGTCATGCGGCGACTTCCTCGGCGGCCATGACGCGGGCCACCAGCTGTTCCAGTCTCGCCATTTGAGAGTTGGCGGACAGTTCCGCAGCATAACGATGGGAATTGGCGAAGTTCACCGGCGGCAGGATGTAGAAGCCGAGGTCGTTACGATTGATGGACTCGGAGATCTGTGCAGCAAGGCGGGAGCGCCAAGCCTGTCGTCAACCGCCCGATTGGCGACGAAGATGTTCGCCATGAGGTACAGCAAAGTTACCTGTCACCCGTGCCCCGTCCGGCACATCGCGAACCACCACGGAACCGATAGTCACGGTTGACTTCTTACCGATGGTAAGTCCATTGGAAATGGTCGCGTTGGGACCAATGTAGGCGTCATCGAGTATCGTCACGCGGCCGCTCAGCATCGAGCAGGCGGTCATCTTTACACCACGCCCAAGCACACAGTCGTGGGCGACGTGCACGAGGTTGTCGAACGAGCAGTTGTCGCCGATCTCGGTGAACAGCGGAAAGATGCTGCGCGCCACCGTAGTGTTGGCGAGGAACGCGCAATTGTCCCCGATCAACACACCACCGGCTTGTGGCAACAGAGTGGATTTGCCATCCAGGATCGAGACCTCGTAGGCCGGCGAACCGATTACCGTGCCTGGTCCGATGAAACAGTCGGCACCAACGATCGAGCGTTCGTGCACCGAGGCATGAGGCGCGATCAGCGTATTTGCGCCGATTTCGACATCGGTCGGGGCCACATAGGCGCTCGGATGGATCTGTGCGGTCGGATGGATACGCGACTCGAAGGAATTCCAGAACGCGTTCTTGCGCACCAGTTCGCGGTGTACTTCGAGACTCGCCCGCACCGGCGAATCGGAAATCGCGCAACCGAGTTCAGGCGGGATTTCGTCAACGATATCCGGCGTGCAGATCACGGCCGCGATGCCATCGAGGCATTCCATAAGCTCGCGCAGATATTTCCTGCCTCCGACCGGCACCACCCGACCAGCAAGACGCGTCGGAATCTTGCCGATGGCGTGGAAAGAGCAATCCCGATGGATGCTCAAGAACACGGCCGAATATTCGCTAAGCAGCCGATGTGACCGGACGAACATTGGTTTCCTCCATGCTCTTGTAGATTTGCAGCAGTTTCTCGGCCTGCACCGGCCACGCATACTTCCTAATCAGCTCGGCCATTTGCGCCGGATTCTTGCGCAGTCGGTCGCGCTGTTCGTAGGTTTCGCGCAGCGCGCGCGCAATATCCACTGGGTCGGTCTGATCCATGGTGATGCCGGCGTCGTTGTCGCGCACGAAGCGCGCCATCTCCGGCAAGTTGGAGACGCACAAGGGCACGCCGGCGAAGGCCATCTCGAACAGCTTGTTCGGCATCGCATAGCGATAGCTCAGGGAAGCATCCTGGATCGGGCATACGCCGACGTCAGCGGTACGGGTTGCCACGACCACATGCTCGGGAGCGACAGGCGGCAGCATGTGCACGCGCTCCGAGACGCCTGCCGCCTGGGCGCTGTCACTCAACCAGCGGTCGTTCAATTCGTGGCGCGGCCCGAGCACGGCTAGATGGTAATCGGGGAGATAACGCAATGCTTGGGCAACTAGATGCAGGCCACGGGCTTCGCCACCGATACCTCCGGTATAGATGATCAGCGGCTGGTCGATCGTTATCTTGCAGCTTGCGCGCAAATCGAAATCCGACACGTGCTCCGGCGACATTTCCGGCGCATTCATCACCACTTGAGGTTTGTGCTTGGCAAACCGTTCGCCGTAGAAATCGGCAGCTGAATCGCAACACACCACCATGTCGTCAATCTGAGACAACCACAGACGCTCGACGCGATCGACAAAGCTCTTTTCCGGCGGCGCGAAGCCCGGCATACGCTCGGTCTCGATTTCGTGAGCGTCGAAGATCACCTTGGCGCCAGTGCGGCGCGCCAACTCAATGGCCGCAGGCAAGGGATAGATGTCGTGGCAGTGGATGAACTGCGGTATTTCGGGAAATTTCTGCGCGAGAAAATTTGCCGCGAAGTAATAGAGATACAGATACGCCTTGCGGGCGACGCGCTGGCGTCGGCGCAATTCGGATGTGTCCTTGATGCTCCCTTTCAGCAGCTCGTAATGAGCTTTCAGCTCGGTCAGTGCCGGATCGTCGGATAGAGCGAAGGCCATGCGACGCAAAGTGGTGTTGGCCTCGGCGCGCTGCATCTCGATGTCGGCGCCGAGACTGCCGACCTCGAAGATACTCGCCTCGACCAAGGCGCGATCTTCGCCGAACAGTCTGAGCACAGCGGCACGCTCAGCGTCGCTCAACCTGAAAGTGGTATCAAAGGGCCGAAAGCGGCGAATGTTGATGCCATCGACAATGTGCTTGGCGGGCAAATTGTCGCCGTGAGAGCAATATATTTTGACGTCATAGCCGGCGTCACGCAGCGTACGCGCCTGCTTCATGACCCGCGAATCGAATACCGCAGTGTTGGCGACGAGCGAATAGACGACGGGCTTACCGGGCA
>JAYWAC010000041.1:0-47804 GCA_043782755.1 Pseudomonadota bacterium
AATCAGCGGCGGTGAACTTGTTGCCGTCCACGGTGAGCGCACGCACCAGCTGTTCGAAACGCGTCATGGCCGGTGGCAGGAAATAGCGCTTGGCACTGACTTTCACCACCAGACCTTGCTTGGCCACGCGGATTAGAAAAGCTTCGAGCAGAGTGTGATTGAGATTGAGTGCGCTGGCGAGGTCGTGCACTACCGGCGCTTTCAATTCATCGCGTTCAAGCAGTGGACACACGCGCTTCCACAGTGCGTCATCGGCCGGCGAGCGCCGCGCGCTGTGTTGCGGTAGACGCAGCACCGCGCCGTCGCGCACCACGCGACCAGCGCTGACCAGCGCATCGAGCACCGCGTCGAACACGCCGCGCAGCAGGCGCGCACGCAAGGCTTTTTCGAGTTCGCGTTCGCCGAGGCCGAGGCGCTCGGGGTGGGCCGCGTGTGCGGCGCTCAAGGCCGCCAGCATGGCGTCTTCCAAGATCTGCCAACGCGCGACGGTGATACCGAGAACGGGCGAAGCGCACAACTTCAGTGTCGGCTCTTTTAATAAGGCCGCGCGTTCGTCACCGTTTAAATTCCAACTACGCGCAAAGACCTCGAGATCGAGTCCGCCGGGCAAGGCTATCAGCGCGGTTGGTAGAGACACATGGGCATCGGGCAACGCCATCGCCGCCAAATAGGCCCGCCGTTCGTCGCGCGTGCGTCCGCGCATATCGGGCGCCGGATCGATGACCACACCGCCACCGACGGTGCGACGAGCTGATTGATCGCGTAACACCAGACGATCGCCGCGCAAAGTATGCAGCGGCCGATCGAGCATAAGTTGCGCCAGGACCCGCTCACCGGGCGCGATTGCCTGCCCATCCAGAGTCACCAGCCTGCCGGTGACATCGGCCGCGCCGATATGGACATGCACCGGCGTACGATTGGCAAGCGCGCTTGGCTCGTCGGCCAGCACGCGCACTTCGACATCGATGCGCCGCGCGGCACTGGCCGCAGCGGCCGCCACCATCCAGTCACCGCGATGGATCTCGACATCGCGCAGTGCCACGCCGCTGACATTCAGGGCGCAGCGTTGGCCGGCGCTGGCGTGAGTCGCTTCCTGGTTATGCACGTGCATACCACGCACCCGTAGTTCGCCACCTTCAGGCACATGCCATACCGCGTCGCCAACACCAAGCTGCCCACTGAACACTGTGCCGGTGACAACGCGTCCGGCGCCTTTCAACAGAAAACTGCGATCGACGGCGAGACGGAAGTTGCCATGGCTGGCACGCGGCGGCAGCGTGCGTTGCAAAGCGAGCAGTTCACCGCGCAGCGCTTCTATACCAATGCCCTGCAAGGCCGAAACCGGCAGGATGGAACAAGCGCGCAGCGCCGTCGGGGCGAGCAGCGTGCGTATGGTCGCGCTCACTTCGGCGAGCCGCGCTTCGCTGACACGATCTATCTTGCTCAAGGCCACCACACCGCGTGACACGCCCAGCAATTCGAGGATGGCGAGATGTTCGGCGGTCTGCGGCATCGGACCGTCGTCGGCCGCGATCACGAACATCACCACGTCGATGCCACTGACACCCGCGACCATGGTGCGAATGAAACGCTCGTGACCGGGCACGTCAATGAAACCCGTGGCGCTGCCATCGCCGAGATCGTGATAAGCGAAGCCGAGTTCAATGGTGAGGCCGCGTGCCTTCTCTTCCGGCAAGGCGTCGGTATCGACGCCGGTCAGTGCTTTGACCAGCAGGGTCTTGCCGTGATCGACGTGACCGGCGCTGGCAATGATCATGATGAGACCATCATGGCGCGACGCGCCACTCAAGATGCGCGAGTTGCGCGACGAAGCCGGCCTCGTCATCAAGCGTACGCAGATCGAAGAGCAAGGCATGGTCAGCAATGCGGCCGATGACCGGCACCGGCAGACCGCGCATCGCGCGCGCTAATTGCTCCAGCCCACGACCACTTTTGCTGGGTAAACTCACTGCCAGCGCCCAGCTCGGCAGCAGATCGACCGGCAAGGCACCGCTGCCGATCTGGCTGTGACAGGCTTTGATCTCGACCAGCGCACGCGCACCTAGCGCCGCACGCAAAGCCGGCGCCACGCGATGTGCCTGCGCGTCGATGTCTTCTGGCTTGCGCGTCAACAGACGCAGGGTCGGTACGCGTTCGACAGCGCGCGCGGGATCGGCATAGAGATGCAAGACCGCCGACAACGCCGCGAGCGTCATCTTGTCGACGCGCAGTGCACGCTTGAGCGGATTGCGTTTCAAACGTGCGATGAGGTCCTTACGACCCGCAACGATGCCAGCCTGCGGGCCGCCCAGCAGCTTGTCGCCGCTGAAAGTTACCAGGTCGGCGCCGGCGGCAATCGTGCTGGCGACGGTCGGTTCGCGCGGCAGGCCGAATTGCGCGAGGTCAATGAGCGTGCCGCTGCCGAGATCGACGATGAAGGGCAGTTGCGCGGCATGGGCCACCGCCGCCAGTTCTGCTTCCGCCACGGCGGCGGTGAAACCGGAGATCGCGTAGTTGCTGGTGTGGACCTTCATCAACGCCGCAGTGCGCGCAGTCAAGGCATTGCTGAAATCGACGCGATGGGTGCGATTGGTGGTGCCGACCTCGACCAGCTTCGCGCCGGCGCGCGCCATCACATCGGGAATACGGAAGGCGCCACCGATCTCGACCAACTCGCCACGCGAGACCACTACTTCCTTGCCCTTCGCCAGGGTGTTCAAGGTCAGCAACACGGCGGCGGCATTGTTGTTGACCACCGTCGCCGCCTCGGCGCCGGTCAGACGACAGATCCATTGTTCGACGTGCACATCGCGATCGCCACGCCGACCACTGGCCAGATCGTATTCGAGATTGCTCGCACCGGACGCCACTGCGGTCATCGCTTCGATGGCTTCGCTTGGCAAAGGTGCACGACCCAGATTGGTGTGCAATACCGTGCCGGTGAGATTGAATACACGCTGCAAGGACGGCGCGAGCAAGGCCGCGAGACGACGCAGCGCTTGTTGGATCAGCGCTTCGGCGCCACAAGCCTCACGCGCCGCTTCGCCTTCGCGAAGCAATTGCGCACGTGCAGCGTCGACCGCTTCGCGCAGCACACTCGCCAGCAGTTCGCGCCCGCATTCCTTAAGCGCATTCTGCACAACGCTTGCGCGCAGCAGCTCGTCGATGGACGGCACCGCGCGCAACAGCGCGTTGACCGCCTCGCTCATCGGCCGCGAAACACCGGCTTGCGCTTCTCGACAAACGCGCGCATCGCTTCCTTGGAGTCTTCGCTCTGACTCAACTGACCGGTCATGGTCTGTTCAAAACGATAGCCATCGCGCAGCGTCATCTCTTCGATGTTGTTGAGCGCATGCTTAGCCAGACCGATAGCGAGCGGGCTCTTGCCGGCGATTTCGCGCGCGATGACCAGCGCCGTTTCCATCAACTGGTCGAGCGGCACCGAGGCTTCCACCACACCCAATCGATATAGCTCGGGCCCGTAGACGCGCATGCCGGTCAACATCATGCGACGCAGTCGCGAGTGACCGAACAAGCGTTGCGTATGACGGCCACCGCCGAGCAGGCCGACATCGATCTCAGGTAGACCGATACAAGCGGTGTCGGCCGCGACCAGGATGTCGCAGGAGGCGACGAAGGCCAGGCCGCCACCGAGCGCCACGCCATTGATCGCCGCGATCACCGGCTTACGGCATTCCATGATGCTGTGATAGGCCTCGCGCGCACGACGACTGCGCTGCCAGTGGCCACCCGCCTCGGGCACGGTACCGACGCGCTCTTTGATATCCGCGCCGGCACAGAAGGTTTTGCCGTGGCCGGTCAACACCGCGACGCGGATGTCCTCGCGATCGCTCAAGGTGTCGAACACCCAGGCGGTTTCCTCCAGCAGCTGCTGGCTATGGGCATTGACCGGTGGATTGGCGAATTGCACGACCGCGATGTGGTCCTCGACGAGGTCGAGTTTGACGAGTTCTAGCTGCATGACTTCCCCTGGATTTGACGAGGCTGGCGCGCGCCGCGCCGCAGGCCGGACGACGCGCCGTTTCTTTGTCTAGCCCGGCACTTTATCATCGCTCACTTCGCTTAAGTTCGACCCTCGAGATTGGAGCTTGTCCGCCATGAGCAATTCAGCGCACGCCGCCGCGCCCACCGATAGCGAATCCTTTGCGATGCTGGATATGCTGCGTGATAGCGCCGCCGATTTCTGTCGCCGCTCTTTGGTAGTGACCCGTCTGCGCGGGCTGCGCGGCGCGAGTCCGGCTTTCGATCGCGGGCTGTGGCGCGAGATGTGCGAACTCGGTTGGGCTGGCATCCTCGCGCCGGAAGCGGCGGGTGGTCTGGGCCTGGGTGCGGCAGCGGTCGGCGCGGTGTGTCGCCAACTTGGTCGCGTGCTCGCGCCGGAACCGATGATAGAAAGCGGCGTCGGTGCGGTGGCAATGCTGACGGCTTGTGCGAGCGTCGCGGCTGAAGCACTGCTCGCGAACATCGTCAGCGGCGAATGCCTGCTGGTCTGCGCGCTGGCGGAAGACGCCGAGTTCGCGAGCCGCCCGCCCGCCGGGCTCGACGCGCGCAGCCAGGATGGCGCTTATGTATTAAAGGGCGAAGTCGCCGATGTGCCGCTGGCGGCCGATGTCGACGGCTTCCTGCTGCCGGTCTCCCTCAATGGCGAACTCGCGCTGCTGCATTGCGCCCGTGACAGTGCCGGCCTCACGTTAACAGCCCGCACGCTAGCCGACGGCACGCGCGCCGCGACGCTCACCTGCCGTGATGTGACCATTGCGAGCAGTGCCCTGCTCGCGCGTGGTACCGCTGCGCAGGCCGCCTTACAGATCGCACGCGAACTGTCGCGCCTCGCCGCCGGCAGCTATTTGGTCGGTCTGGCCGAACAGATTTTCGAAACCACCATCGACTACCTGCGCACCCGCCAGCAGTTCGGCAAGCCCATCGGCAGCTTTCAGGCGCTGCAACATCGCGCCGTCGATCTCTATATCCAGCAAGCCCTAGCCGGCGCGGTGGTCGACGAGGCTCTACGTGAATATGACGCGGCCGGCGACGACAGGGGTCGCGCCCGCGCCGCGAGCCGCGCCAAGTATCGCGCCAACGAGGCCGCGCTTTTGATCGCGCGTCAGGCCGTACAGCTGCATGGTGGCATTGGCTACACCGACGAATGCGATGTCGGCCTGTTCCTGAATCGCGCCCTGGTATTGGCCGCGCGCTACGGCAATACCTCGTTCCACAGCCGCCGCCTGGCGGGCCTGGTAGCTGGCAGCGGCGAGGAAGACGGCGCGCCAGCGGCCACACTACCCGCCGCACCGGCCAATGGTCAGTGGGACAGCATCACCGAGGAAGACTTCCGCGCCATCGTGCGGCGCTGGATCGAGAGCGAGTATCCGGCCGACATGCGCTATCCCTCGCACCGTCCGCGTTGGGCCGAGATCAAACCCTGGTATCTCAAGCTGTCGGCCAAGGGTTGGGTCGCGCCGGCGTGGCCGGCCGAACATGGCGGCATGGGGCTGTCGCCGGCCAAAATGCTGATCTTCATCGAGGAGCAGGAGCGCTGGGGCACAGCCCGCGCGCCCGACATGGGCATTCAGATGGTCGGGCCGCTGTTGATTCGTCACGGCACACAAGAGCAACGCGCACGCTATCTGCCCAAAATTCTGGCCGGTGAGGAGGTCTGGTGTCAGGGCTATTCCGAGCCCAATGCCGGCTCGGATCTCGCCAGTCTCAAGACCGAAGCGGTGGCCGACGGCGACGAGTTCGTGATCAACGGCCAGAAGACCTGGACCACCCTCGCCCAGGACGCTACCCACATGTTCTGCCTGGCGCGCACCGCCAAGACCGGCAAACAGCAGGAAGGCATCAGCTTCTTCCTGATCGACCTCGACCAGCCGGGCGTGACCATCCGCCCGATACGTAACATCGCCGGCCACGAAGAATTCTGCGAAGTGTTCCTGGATAACGTCCGCGTGCCGGTCAACTGCCTGGTCGGCGGCCTCAACCAGGGCTGGACCATCGCCAAGGCCCTACTCACTTTCGAGCGTATTTTCATCGGCAGCCCGAAACAATCACAATACGCCTTGATGCGTCTCGAAGCGCTCGCCGAAGCGTGTAATCTGTGTGATGACGCGGCCTTCGCCGAACGCCTGACGCGACTCAAGCTCGATGTGCTGGATCTCGAATCCATCTATCAACACTTCGCCGCCATCGTACGACGCGGCGAACCGCTCGGACCGGATGTCTCTTTGCTCAAGATCTGGGCGACCGAGACCTACGCGCGCTTGAGCGAGTTGATGATCGAAGCGGCGGGTGCGCAGGGTGCGACCTTGGGCAAGCTCGATTTCAACGGCGCGCAGGTCGACGTCATGAGCCAGTTCTACAACGCACGGCCGGCCACCATCTACGGCGGCTCCAACGAGATTCAGCGCAATATCATCGCCAAAGGTGTGCTGCGTCTGCCGGGGGCCTGAGGGCTGCGGCTAATATGCAGGGACCGACGACTAACAGAGGTCACACTCGCGTGTGACAATGGGACTTTTACGAACCTAAGAACTTCCAAAGGGGGAGACACGTGGCCGAAATCCAATATGCCGCGCCAGCGACCGTGGCAGCCGCAGTCAAGGCACTCGATGCCGCGAAGGGCAAAGCCAAGGTACTCGCAGGCGGGACCGATCTGCTGGTGCAACTGCGCGCGGGGCGTGTCACTGCCACCACGCTGGTCGACATCAAGCTCATTCCCGAGCTGCGTAAAATCAAAAAGGACAAGGGCGGTTTTCGTATCGGCGCCGCTGTGTCCGGCGCCGAACTGGGTGAGAACGAGGACATGCGCGCCGCCTGGCCGGGCGTCTTGGAAGGTTTCGAACTGATCGGCTCGACCCAGATCCAGGGTCGTGCTTCGCTCGGTGGCAATCTGTGCAACGGTTCGCCGGCCGCCGACAGCGTGCCCGGCATGATCGCCGCCGCCGCGACCGTCACCATCGCCGGCCCCAAGGGCACGCGCGACGCCAAGGTCGAAGACATCGTCACGGGCCCGGGCAAGATTTCGCTCAAGCCCGGCGAGTTCGTCGTCAGCGTTAATCTGCCCAAACGCGCCAAGCGCTCCGGTGATGCCTATCTGCGTTTCATTCCGCGCACCGAAATGGATATCGCGGTGGTCGGCGTGGCCGTCAACCTGTCGCTAGACGCCAAAGGCGTGTGCACCGACGCGCGTGTTTCGCTGGGTGCCGTGGCGCCGAAACCTTTGCTGGTCAAGGCAGCCGCCAAGGCGCTGATCGGCACCAAGGTCGACGACGCCGCACTCGACGCGTTGGCCGCCGCCGCCAGTGCCGCCTGCGATCCGATCGACGACAAACGTGGCACCATCGAATTCCGCACCAAGGTCGCTGGCGTGCTCGCGCGCCGCGCGGCGCTAATAGCACTTGAACGCGCGAGGAAGAACGTATGAGCAAACATCACATCTCCGCTACCGTCAACGGCGATCCGACCGAGTTCCTGTGCGGCACCGAGCAGACCCTGCTCGACGTGCTGCGTGACGAATTGAACCTGACCGGCAGCAAGGAAGGCTGTGGCTCCGGTGACTGTGGCGCCTGCAGCGTCACCATGAACGGCCGCCTGGTCTGTTCCTGCCTGGTGCTCGGCGTCGAAGCCGAAGGCGCGACCATCGAAACCATCGAAGGCGTCGCCGACGGCGATCAGCTGCATACCATTCAGAAGCACTTCCTCGAAGAAGCAGCTCTGCAGTGCGGTATCTGCACGCCCGGCTTCATCGTCGCCACCAGGGCGCTGCTGGAAAAGAATCCGAACCCGACTGAAACCGAAGCCCGTTACTGGCTGGCTGGCAATCTGTGCCGCTGCACGGGCTACGACAAGATTATCAAGGCCGTGATGAACGCTGCGGCGGAAATGCGAGGAGCATAAACCATGGGTAATGAAGAACAGCAGAACAAGATTCTGGGTGATGGCAAGGCTAAGTACCGCGTTATCGGTACCCGCCCGGTCCGTCCTGACGGTGTCGACAAGGTCACCGGCCGCGCCAATTTCGGCGCCGATTTACAGCTCGCCGACATGATCCACGGCCGCGTCGTGCGCAGCCCGCATGCCCACGCCAAGATCAAGTCGATCAACGTCAAGAAGGCGCTCGCCCTGCCGGGTGTGAAGGCTGTGATCACCGCCGCCGATTTCCCTGAACTCGGACCGGGCGACATCGCCGCCGGCGAAGTGACGGTCAGCTTTCACGACATGTCACTGAACGTCATCGCGCGCAAGAAGGCGCTGTATGACGGCCACGCGATCGCCGCCGTCGCCGCCACCACGCCAGAGATCGCGGCGCGTGCCGCCGCGCTGATCGAAGTCGAGTACCAGGTGTTGAAGCCGGTCATGACCTGGAGGCAGGCCATGGATCCCAAGGCGCCGCTGCTGCATGACGGCATGATCACTAAGGGCGTCAAGCCGCCGCCGGAAAAGGCCTCCAACGTCAACGCACGCAGCGAATTCGCGTTGGGTGATCTCGAGGCCGGCTTTGCCGAAGCCGACGTCATCGTCGAGCACGAGTTCAACACCGAGACCGTGCATCAGGGCTATATCGAGCCCCATGCCTGCGTCGCAAGCATGAGCGCCGACGGCATGGCCACCATCTGGGCCAGCAGCCAGGGCCAGTTCATGGTGCGCGCCTATGTCGCCAAGCTGTGCGGCATGGACATCTCCAAGATCAAGGTCATCCCGGCGGAAATCGGTGGTGGTTTCGGCGGCAAGACGGTCGTCTATCTCGAGCCGCTGGCGGTCGCCCTGGCCAAGAAGTCCGGTCGTCCGGTGAAGATGGTCATGAGCCGTGACGAAGTGTTCCGTGCGACCGGCCCGACCTCGGGTGGCCATGGTCGCTGCAAGATCGGCGCGAAGAAGGACGGCACCATTACCGCCGCCGACCTCGAACTGGAATACGAAGCCGGTGCCTTCGCGGGCTCGCCGGTAATGCTCGGTTGCATGACTGGTACCACGCCTTACGACATCAAGAATATGCGCGCCGTCGGTTACGACGTGGTGGTCAATCGTCCCAAGGCCGCAGCCTATCGCGCGCCGGGTGCGCCGGTGGCGGCCTTCGTGGTCGAGTCGACCATGGACATGCTGGCCGAGAAGCTCGGCATGTGCCCGCTTGAACTGCGTTTGAAGAATGCGGCGAAGGAAGGCACCAAGGCACCCTACGGGCCGAAGTTCCTGCGTATCGGTTACGAAGAAACCTTGCTCGCGGCCAAGGCTTGCAAGCAATGGAACACCCCGCTTGGCCCCAACCAGGGTCGCGGCATCGCATCCGGTTTCTGGTTCAACATCGGCGGCAACTCCAGCGCCTCGGTGGCAGTGAACGAAGACGGCACCGTGATGGTGGTCGAGGGTAATCCCGACATCGGCGGTTCGCGCGCCTCGATGGCGATGATGGCGGCCGAAGTGCTGGGCGTCGACATTGCCAAGGTCAAACCGCTGGTCGCCGACACTGAGTCCGTGCCCTATAGCGATCTAACCGGCGGCAGCCGTGTCACTTTCGCGACCGGCAAGGCGGTGGTGGAAGCCGCGCAGGACGTCGTCAAGCAACTGCGTCAACGCGCCGCCAAGATCTGGGAAGTCGATCCCGATCAGGTCGAGTGGAAGGACGGCATGGCGGTCGCCATCGAGACCGACAAGTACAAGCCGCTCTCCATTGCTGACATCGCGCGCATGGCCGGCAAGACTGGTGGACCGATCAGCGGCAAGGCCAACATCAACGCGGCAGGTGCAGGCCCCGGTTTCGGCACGCACATCTGCGATGTCGAAGTCGATATGGAAACCGGCTATGTGAAGGTGTTGCGCTACACCGCCATTCAAGACGTCGGCACCGCCATTCATCCGTCCTATGTGGAAGGCCAGCTGCAAGGCGGCGCGGTGCAGGGCATCGGCTGGGCGCTGAACGAGGAATACGTGTACAGCAAGGAAGGCAATCTGCTAAACACCGGCTTCCTCGACTATCGCGTGCCGGTCGCCTCGGACATGCCGATGATCGAGGCCATCCTGGTGGAAGTGCCGAACCCCGGCCATCCCTACGGTGTGCGTGGCGTCGGTGAAGTGCCGATCGTGCCGCCGCTGGCGGCGGTTGCCAATGCGGTGTCCCGCGCGATAGGCAAGCGCGTCACCGATCTGCCGATCTCACCGCCCAAGCTGCTGGCGAAGATCCTGAGCAAGAGCTGAGGCAAGCACTGTGGCGAAGGTCGTATTGCCGCTCGATGCGGCGCGTGCTTTCGCCAACGGTGCAAGGCACGTCGAGGTGGAAGCCATCGACGTGCGTTCTTTACTCAAGGCACTGGACCAGCGTTTTCCTGGCATCGGCCAACGCTTGCGCACCGCTACCGCCATCGCGGTGGACGGTGAAATCTTTCAAGATCCGTACATGGAAGTTGTGCGGCCAGACAGCGAAGTCTATTTCCTGCCGGCTATCGAAGGGGGCTGAACGCCCTCTCGTAAAAAACGGACGGCGCCCCGCAGGCGCCGTCCACTCCTCTTTAGAAGGTGCCGCACGTCATCACGACGTTCAGCGAATCACATACCTTACTGACCACCCAGCATGAAACCGAGTACCGCGCCGGCGGCCGTCGCGGCCGCATTGCCCGAGCCGTGACCGATCTGCGAGCCGATCAGGCCACCGACCGCAGCGCCCATCGCGTTACCGAAGGTCGGACCTCGGCTCACATACCCACCGCCGTAGTAGGGCTGCGAGTAGCTGTAGCTCGGCGCCGAGTAGCTGTATACCGGCTGCGGATAGCTGTAGGTCGGCACCACATAGGTCTGGCGATACACCACCGTCGGGGCCGGCACGTAGGCCGGGTAGGCCACGTAACCACCATAACCACCGAAAGAGATGTTCACGTCCGAACCACGATAGTGATCGTGGTGACCATAACCGCGGTCGTAGCCGTGGCCGCGATACCCACCGCTGGCGCTGGCGCCGGCTGCGCTCAGCATCAACACCAGACCGGCGCCGAGGGCGGTGCGCATCTTGTTTGAGCCATGGGGTCGCATATCGAACTCCTTCGCCCGCTGTGCGGGCCTTCACTCAAGGCGCGTGTCGCGCGCTTGGTGGAAGCAAGATAGAGCCGACGCGCTTAATCGCTTCTGAACGTCGGGTCGACTTTCGTGACGGTGGTCTCATCTTCATCGCGGCGGGTTGATGGTGACAAACCGAATACCAGGTTCAACATTGCGCAGCCCTGTTGCCACGATTCTTCGAACAGCGTGGCCGCATCAGGCCAGCGCGGATAGAGCGTACCCTCGACATCGCCGGCGGCAAAATGCAATTCACTTGCAAACTTCTTCGCCAAATGCTGCATGCGACGATTGCTCCGCATGCACAGCATGATGACCCGGCTCACGCCACGGTTGCGCGCCAGTATCAGCAGACGACGCAACAGTTCGGCGCCGACGCCGCTATTCTGATATTCGTGTTCCACCGATAAGGCGACTTCGCAGCTGCCAAGCCAGGTGACTCCGGCGTTGAATACGATTTCGCCAGCGCCGCGCATGGTGCCGGCGACGAAATAGCCGATCACGATGCGGTAATGCTCGTCGACGCGCGTGCAGTACTGATCGATGTGCTCGACGCTGACTGCGGACAGGAAGCGTAAGGCTCGGTCTTCAGGCGTCAGCCGCAGGAGGTGGTCACGCAACAACGGCCGTTCGGCGCTGCTGAGTTTGCGGAACTCATCGGTGCGAACCGACACTGGCCGCACCGCAGTGTCACTAGCAGATTCCATTGTCTTCAGCATTGCCGTTCATCCTCGCGGCCGTATGAGACACGCTGTTTATCGGCACTGACAGAATGGGGCTGCGGCTCACCAACAACAAGGCCTCAACGGTCACAGGTCCTGTGCATGCGCGGCACGCCCTCACTGCACGTCACACACCTGCACCGCATCGGCGGCATCACCGTGCAGGCTGGCGAGCGCCACCGGCAACAAGGCGCCGAGCGGCCCCGAGCACTCCTGCAGATTCTCCATCGCTGGCGTATCGGCCATCTCGCGCCCGAAGGCCAGCGCCTTGGCCTGCGCCTCATCGCGCTTGCCGGCCTTGCACAAAGACTCAATGTCGCGGGTTACTCGCTCGCTACGCGCGCGCAGCGCCTGGGTGGCGGAGGCATCGAGCTTGGTCATGCAATGCTCAATCTCCTGCGCCTGATCCAATAGCAACTGGATCTGACCACTGTCCAATACTTGCGCCTGGGCTGCGCCACACAGCGCCATCAAGCAGCTCGCCCAAAGTTTCGCTCTACACCGTAATCTCGTTTTAAAATTCATCGTCACACTCCCATCGGCCACCAGCCGGTCGTGTCGACCGGTCAGCGTGCGATTAATTCCACTTGTCACTTCGCCTCTTTACCTGCGGTCGCGCTTCGTACGATACTCAAAGCTCGTTCATGGAACTAAAAAGGAGGTGATCCAATGTCTAGTGAGATTTACACGGTATCCGCGTGCGCCTTGGATCTCGATTCGATGGCGGGGTTACCTTCGCACACGAATTGAGAGGAACGTATCTCGATACCTTTCCAAGGATAACGGATACTCGATCTCACGGAGGGCCGCAGCTGCGGCCCTTCTTTTATTCTGGCCCCAGCAATCCGCGTGGTTTATGCCGCGTCAGACGGATTCTTTGTCGAAGCAAAGCGCATGACCCATCCAGCCGCTCCCCCTGTCCATGAAGTCGACCTGATCCTCGACGCGGTCAACGCGATGTTCACGCGTCTGCGCCACACCCAGGCTGAACTGCCCAACCCACCGCCGGTAGAGGCCAGCCATGCCAGCGTCGACTACATTGAAGCGTTCTGGCCGCACGTTGCGCGCCTGGTTGCCGAAGACCCGCGAGGTCTCGGCATGAGCTTCGAGGTCAAGGGCCAACGTCGCGATCTCGATACCGCGCGTCGCGATCCCGATCTGCGCGCGCGTGCCGGCAGCGACTTGTTCGCGCTCTCCATCCTCGCGCCCATGCGCATCATGAGCGAGTTGTTGAATGCAGCGACTGTCGGATGGGCACAAGAGTTGCGCGCACAGGGCATGGGCTGCCCGCTGCGCTATGCTTTGGACGCCGAGCAATTCGTGTCGCTGCGTACCCTCCTGCCCGACAGTGACGGTGAGGACAGTCCGCTAGGCGCCAATGCGCCAACCTTGGTGATGGGCGGCACCACCACCGCCATCACCTTGTGCTGGAATCTGTTGTGGCGACTGCCCGGTGCCTACCGCGAACTGACCGGCCGTCATGTCGACCGTACCACCATGGACGAGTTGTGGAACGCAAGCCGTGAACTGATTTACCGCATCGGTGGCGGCAGTCTCATCGCGTTCGTGAGTTTTGCCAGCGCTTGCACCAGCCGTGTCGATGCCTTGCTATGGGACGGCATGAACGATTTGAATCTCGCGCAGATCGACGGACGATTCGTTTGGACCCTGAACGATGCGCTGTTCCAACGCATGCTGGAGACCGTCAATCGCATTCATCTCGCCCAGCAGGGCCATTACGTCGGTTGCGCCGCGCTATACGCGCGCGCCGCACCGCTGGTCTTATCCGGCGAACAGAGCGACAACAGCGACGGCGCGCGTCAGCCCACCATCTTCTCCGAGCTGGTGCGCTGGATCACGGCGGTCGCGCGCGCCGAATACTTTCCGGTATTTGCCGCGCGACGTTGATCAAGGCGCGCCACGCGGGTCGAGCTTGTAGTTGATGGTGGCGATCGCGACCTCCTCGCCCGCGCTGTTGACGACACTGACCTGCGCCACACACAAACTGCCGCCGCGCCGGCGCACACTGCCGGTCGCAATCAAGTCAGAGCCCACCACCAGCTTGAGATAATTGATGGTGAAGCCGACCGTCGCACCACGCGCGGCGTCGCTCACCAGCGGATTGGACCAGCACGCGCAGGTACCGGCGAGGTCGACCAAGGACGCGATCGCGCCGCCATTGACCCGCTCGATACCGAGATATTCGCGGTAAGGCAGACGCAGCACCACGCGGTCAAGGTCTATCGAGATGACCTCGATGCCTAAGTGCTGGGCGAAATGCTGTCCGGCGGCGATGTATCTGACGCGCTCTGTCATCACTTCCTCGTTTCGACGTCTGAAGGCGCGCAAGCGTCAGATCATTGGCGCGAGTACCAGCGATGAGATCTTCCATTTGATCTGAATCTGGCGCGCATCAAGTCGCATTCCGGCACGCGTTTTCGAAACGCGTCATGAAAGACAATCCGCCACCCGACCTGGTGGCGAATCTCAGCCGCAGACTTAAGCGCTTGGCGCCAAAGCTTCCAGCGCCTGCCAACACGGACCCGCTTTGCCATCGGCACGGATCGGCTGCACCACGACCTGCGCCGCGCCCTTGTCGAAATAGCTCTTGAGCTTGGCCTTGATCTGCGCGGCCGAACCCCATACCACCATGGCGTCCATCAGGCGATCGCTGCCGCCGTCCTTCAGATCGCTTTCGTCGAAACCCAGACGGAACCAGTTCTTGTAGTAGTTCGGCAGGCCCATGTAGGCGGCAAGCGCGCCGCGCGCGGCCTTGCGTGCGACTAGCGGGTCTTCGCACAGACACACTTTCTGTTCGCAGATGATGGCGCCCTGGTCGCCCATCGCGGTGCGGGACAGATCAACCTGCGCCGGCGTAATGTTGTAGGGGAAGGTGCCCAGCGTACGTTCCGCAGCGAGCTTGGACATCTGCGGCCCGAGCGCAGCCAACACCACACGCTTCTCCGCCGGCGCGCCACCGAGAGCGGCCCAGACCTGGTCCATGCGATCGAGATAGGCGCGCATAGTCGCGAGCGGCTGCTTGTATTCATGGCCGCGCAGATCCGAAACCAACGGCGCGTGAGACACACCCAAGCCGAGCACGAAACGCTCGCCATAGAGTTTGTTCAGGCTGTTATGGCCCATCACCGCCGAGGCCGCATCGCGCGCGTAGATATTCGCGATGCCGCTGGCCACCACCAGCTTGTTGCTCGCGCCGAGCAGATAGGCGCCGATAGCGAAGGGTTCGTAGTTGAAAGCCTCGGGATACCACAAGGTCGAATAGCCGAGTGTCTCGAGACGCTGCGCCAGCTCGGTGAGCTGCGCGCCATCCATGATGTCGGTGAAAGTGAATACGCCGTATTGCCCGAATTTCATAGCTGAACCTCCCTTCTTGATGAGGCCGCAGCATAGCCGCTCGCTTGCACGCACGGTAGGCCTGGGTCAGCTGCGGCCGGCGGCAACATGATGCATGATGGCGCACCTTCCCTACTGGCCTGGCCCATTATGTACAAGCTTCATGTCGGCGCCGTTGGCGCGCCACGCTTCGCGCTGTGCATGTGCGTCGTGTTGGCGGTCCTGCTCGTCGAGGCTTGTGGCAAGGAGGAAGCAGCGGCAGGCTTCGGTCTCGAACTGCATAAACCGGCCGCTTGGACTTATGTCACCGCTGGCGTCAGTGGCGCACAAGGCGACGCCGTCCGCTACGACGCCGCGACCTTGGCCAAGGCCATCGACAGCCACACCAGCGCGCCACTGTTCGCCTTGCTGAAACGTGCACCGCCGCAAAACGGCATGAACCCGACCTTCGGCATCAACCTCGATCGCTCCGCCGCGACCCGTGGCCAGACTGCACTTGCGCTGCTCGCTGTGCGCGTCGCACGCGCAAGTGACAAGGGCCCGTTCCAGGTCGCCCAAGCGGCCGTGGTCAGCAAACTCGCCGGCCTCGACGCGGCACAGGCGGAATTACGCTCGCCTGAAGGCCAAGCCCAGGGAGCGCAGACCCGCGTCCGTCTCAATCTGGTCGTGATAGGCGATGTCACGGTATTGCTGGCCGCCACCGACACCGTGTCCGGCGACAACGACGCCAGCGCGGAATTTCAGCAGATCCTGGACTCCGTTCGTTTCACCGGCATGCCGCCCGCACACTGAGCAAGACCGTCCGCGCCACGCGCGCCTTGTCGTATAGTTCGACGGGCGCGACGAGCGAGGCCTGCACACGTCCACTTCCCTTCAGCAGTTCCATCACGAGCGAGCGCCATGATTCCACGCAGCGTCTATTCCTCCGACCACGAACTGTTCCGCGAGGTGGTGCGCCGCTTCGTCGCAGCCGAGATCCAGCCCTATCACGCGCAATGGGAAAAAGACGGCGTGGTCAGCCGTGAAGTGTGGCGCGCGGCTGGCGCCCAGGGCCTGTTATGCAGCTTCGTGCCGGAACAGTACGGCGGCCCGGGCGGCGACTTCCTGCATACCGCCATCGTCATCGAGGAATTGGCCAAGGTCGAAGCGACGGGCCCGGCCTTTCATCTACATTCCGGCATCGTCGTGCCCTACATCCTCCACTACGGCACCGAAGCACAGAAGCAGCGCTGGCTGCCCGGCATGTGCGCGGGCGAAATCATCGGCGCCATTGCCATGACCGAACCGGGCGCCGGCAGCGATCTGCAAGGCATGCGTGCACGCGCGGTGCGCGATGGCGATGACTACGTGGTGAACGGTCAGAAGACTTTCATCTCCAACGGCCAGCTTGCCGATCTCGTCATCACCGTGTGCAAGACCGATCCCGAGGCCGGTGCCAAGGGCATGAGCCTGTTGGTCACGGAACGCGGTGATGTCGGTTTTACCCGCGGCCGTAACCTCGAGAAGGTCGGTTGGCACGCGCAGGACACCTCCGAACTTTTTTACAGCGATGTGCGCCTGCCGCTGGACCGACTGCTGGGCGAAGAGAACCGCGCTTTCAAATACCTCATGCAAGAACTCGCGCAGGAACGCCTGATCGTCGCTATCCGTTCCATCACCACGCTTGAGACTGCAGTCGCCAATACCGTCGCCTATACGCGTCAGCGCGAAGTCTTTGGCAAACCACTGTTCGCGCTGCAGAACACCCGCTTCAAACTGGCCGAGAGCCAGACCCAGGCGGTGGTGGCGCGGATCTTCGTCGATCGCTGCATGGAGATGCACATGCAAGGCCGGCTCGACGCCAACGACGCAGCGATGGCCAAGCTGCACGTCACCGAGACCTTGAGCAAGGTGCTCGATGAGTGTCTGCAATTACACGGAGGTTACGGCTACATGTGGGAATATCCCATCGCGCGGGCCTGGGCCGGCCATCGCGTTAGCCGCATCGCCGGCGGCTCGTCGGAAATCATGAAGGAAATCATTTCGCGCACGCTGTAGGGATCAAGTCATGCTCGACCGCCGCACATTCATCAAGACCACGCTGCTCGCCACTGCGCTGCCAGCGTTGACGCTCGCACGGCCGACGCTGGCCAGCAAGGTCGGGCTCTGCCTGGTCGTTGACGGCAGCTGTCGCGATGCACGTCAGTTTGTCGACCACTGCGAGGTGACGCCGCTCAGTGTGAGCGATGCGGCGCAGGTGTTGACGGTACTGGCGCGCGACGACGTGCAACGGGGCTTCGGTCTGACGCGCGACTCCCATTTCTTTCTCATCGAACAAATGGCCGGCGCGCTCGGCTACCGCGTCGGCTATCACGGCGTACACGATTATCGCGATGGCAGCCTGCGTCACACCCTGAGCGGCGCACACGACCTCGTCGACGGGCTCGCGCAGGCCTTCAGCGTCGCCGCCGCTGACTGGGCCGTGCCGCTGGCCAGCGCGGTGCCGGCGCTCAATCGCGATGTCACACGCACCGCACGCATCGAAGTCCGTGGCAACAGCCCGCGTCCCGTCGACAGCGGCGGCTATCTCGTGTCCTGGTGCCTGCATCGCGCATGAAACGCGGCGCGCCGCCGCCGCCGGCCGTCGTCGATGCCGCGACTGGCAAGCGTGCGCTCAGCGCGCTACGCGCGGTCTTGGGTGCGCAATGGGTGTTAGACGCCAGCAGCCCCGAACTCGCTAACTATCGCGACGCCTACACCATCGTCGACGTGCACGACGCTGCCCAGCGCCCCTTGGCCGCCGTCCTGCCGGCCGACGTCAAACAGATTCAAAAGATCTTGGAGATCGCTGGCCACTACAAGCTGCCGCTGTGGCCGCTATCGACCGCGCGCAACCTCGGCTATGGCGGCGCCGCGCCACGTCATGCCGGTGTGCTCATGCTTGATCTGAAACGTATGAAGCGCATTGTTGAAGTGAACGAGCAGCAGGCCTACGCAGTGGTCGAACCGGGTGTCAGCTATCTCGATCTGCATGACCATCTGCGCGAGACCGGCAGCCGCTTGTGGATCGACCCGACCGCCTCGGGCTGGGGCGGCCCCCTCGGCAATTTTCTCGAGCGCGGCGTTGGCTACACACCCTACGGTCAGCACGGCGAGACACAGTGTGGTCTTGAGGTCTTGCTCGCCGATGGCACGCTGGTCGAGACCGCCACGAGCACCGAGACCAAGACTCGCACGCTATATCGCTACGGCCATCGTGGCTGGATCGATGGCCTGTTCAATCAATCGAACTTCGGCATCGTCACCAGCATCGGCGTGCATCTGATGCCGGCACCCGCAGCCTATCGCCCCTATCTCGTCACGGTCTCCGCCGAGGACGACCTGCACGCCTTGATCGAAGCCTTGCGCCCCTTGTGTCTGGAGGGCGTGATGGCGCAGCGCGCTACACTCATGAGCCTGCCGCGCGCCGCCGCTTACAGCGCGACACGCGCTGTCTATCAAAAGACCGCCGGGCCCTTGCGCGAGGACGCACGAAAACAACTCATGAGCGCGCTCACGCTCGGCAGCTGGAATCTTTATGGGGCGCTGTACGGCGCTGAGCGCGTCATGGATAACCATTGGCGTGTGCTTGAAGAAGCCCTGCGCGAGGTGCCAGGGGTGCGCTTTCACTTCGCGGATACGCGCGGCAATGACACAGCTTTCTCCTGTCGCGCGGCGCTTGCAGGTGGCACGCCGAGCATGGACGAATACAAGACCCTCGACTGGGTCGGCGCCGGTGCCCATCTCGATTTCTCGGCGGTGCTGCCGTTTGATGGCGACACTGCCTTGAGTAGCTTCCACGCCGCACGCGATCTGTGTCACAGCCATGGCTTCGACTATTGCGCCGAGTTCCAGCTCGAACCGCGCAGCCTGCGCCATGAAGTGCGCGTGATCTTCGAACGCGATGTCAGCGCCCAACAGCGCGCAGCTCGCGACCTTCACGTCGCCCTTGCCGCGCGCAGCGTGCACGCCGGCCAGGGCAGCCCGCGTGCTCATCTCGCCTTCATGGACGACACCGCCGAGAGTTACCGCTGGAATGACAACGCCCTGCTGCGTACCACCGAAGCCATCAAGGACGTGCTTGATGCGCAGGGCGTGCTCGCACCGGGCAAGGCCGGGCTATGGCCGGGCCGTTATCCGCACCGCAAGAAACCATGACACAAGATCTGACTACCGAACAATTGCATGCCCGCCTCGCGACCGTGGTCGACGCCGAGCATGTCAGCGCGCTGCCGCCCGAGGCCTTTTACGGCGGTCTGCTGAACTCCGATCTCGCTCCCGATGCGCATCTGCGCGCGGTGGTGCGGCCGGCGAGCGCCGAACAATTGCAACGCCTCGCGCCGATGATCGCCGAGCTCGGCCACGGCCTGTGGAGTTCCGCCAATGCCTGCGGCAACGGCGCGTTCGCCGGGCATAGACGCAAGCCCGGCGTGCTGCTCGACTTGAGTCGCATGAACCGCATCATCGAGGTCGATCGCCGCGGCGCTTTTGCGCTGATTGAAGCGGGCGTCAGTTTCGATCAACTGGCCGCACATCTGCGTGAACGGGATCTGCCACTGTGGCTGGACGCGGATGCGAACGGCGCCCACGCAGTGGCGGGCAGCATCGCCGAGCGCCAATGGGGCATGACGCCTTACGGTGATCACCAGGCCGCGCAATGCGGACTGGAGGTGGTGCTGGCCAATGGCACGCTGCTGCGCACCGGCATGGGCGCGCTGCCCGGCAGTGACTGCTGGCCACGTTACAAATACAACTTCGGGCCGGCTCTCGACGGCCTGTTCTCACGCGCCCGTTTCGGCATCGTGACCAAGCTCGGCTTGTGGCTGATGCCGGCGCCGCGACGCTTTCTGCCCTTCATGGTCACCTTGCCGGATCTCGCGACGGTGGCCACCGTGGTCGAGCGACTGCGACCCTTGCTGCTGGACGGTACGCTGCCAGGCCGCGTGAGTATCGCCTCTCACCTCAGCGACGGCGCCCTGCTTGCCCGTGCCCAGCGCACGGCCACGCAGGATAACGCAGCGCCCTGGACACTCTATGCCGCGCTCTACGGCTTAGCGGATAACGTCGAATGCCATTGGCAAACCGTCAATCAGGCTCTCGCCGGCCTGGCCGGTGCGCGCATCACCAGTGAAGGCACGGGCCCCGTCTGGCCGCTATGGCGACAGCGGTTGCGCGGCGAGCCTGTCTACAGCGACATGCGCGGCAATGACGCCAGCGCACTGTCGTTCTGCCTGCTGGCGCCGTCCACTGCGTCCGATGCCCTGGCCCTGCACCATGGCGTGCTGAGCCGCCTGTCGGAATTCGCGCCGCAGATCACTTTTCAGCTCGCGCCGCGCCTGCTCGCCATGCAAGTCGAACTGCCGGTGCAGGCCGCTGACCACCAGGACTGCCGCAACGATGCGCTGGCCGCCATCAAGGACTTGGTCGACCACGGCTATGGCTTGCGTCACAGCGCGCCGGCGCTCGACGACATCCTCGCCACGCGCCACACCCACGCCGGTCTGCGCCATCTCTACGACGGCCTGCATACCGCCCTTGATCCTTACGCCGCGCTCGCCACCCACGGCAAATTCAAGCGCGACAAGCACTGAGTCACGGGGCATGAAGACCCCTCGATCCGGGATTACCCAAGCCCGCTGGCGGCGGTTATGCTTGTCGGCCAGAACACTCGCGGCCAAGGCCTTGGCCAGCCCTCTCACGCACACCATCTCAGGGGAGATATCTCATGCAAATCGGAATGGAACAGATTTTTCAGAGCTGGGGTTACGAGAACTGCAGCGACGAGCAGGTCTTCAACGAAGAACTCAAGCTCGCCATTGCTGCTGACCAGCTCGGCCTCGACGAAGTGTGGGTAGTCGAACATCACTTCGAAGATTATTCCTTCTGCCCCGACAACTTCGTCTACCTCTCGCACGTCGCCGCGCTGACCAAGCACATCAAGCTCGCCACCGGCGCGGTCATCGTGCCGTGGAATACGCAGCCGCTGCGCGTCGCCGAAAAGGCCGCGATGCTGGATCAGCTGTCGGGTGGTCGCGCCCTGCTCGGTCTCGGTCGCGGCCTGTCGCGTCGTGAATACGATCAGTTCGGCATTTCCATGGACGAAGCGCGCGGTCGTTTCGACGAAGCCGCGCCGATGATCATCAACGCGCTCGAGACCGGCGTCATGGAAGAACACCATGGCAAGTATTTCGATCAGCCGCGCGCGGTCATCCGTCCGAAACCGAAGTCCTTTAAGGGCCGCATCAAGCAGGTTGCGATGTCACCTGACTCGGTGGAGGAAGCGGCGCAGATCGGCGCGCAGATGATGCAGTTCACCTACAAGCCGCTCGCAACCCACAAGGCAGAAATCGATGCCTACTCGGCGTCCTTCCTGAAGCACCAGGGCCATGCGGCACCGGTGCCGATCATGACCGACATCACGGTCTGCGATAGCAATAGCGATCGCGCTGCGGAACATGCGCACAAGTACATCCGTGCCTATCTGCTGTCGGTCATGCACCACTACGAAATGATGGGTGAGCACTTCAAGAACGCCAAGGGCTACGAAGCCTATGGTGACGCCGCGACCGCCATGAACGCGATGGGTCTGGACGCGGTCGCCGAGGGTTATGTCGCCGGTCAGGTGTGGGGCACACCGCAGCAGATGCTGGAAGGATTCGAGCAGCGTCGTCGCACGATTGGCGACTACGACATTCTCATGATCCCGCGTTTCGCCGGTATGCCGTTCGAGGTGGCCGAGCGCACCTTGAAGACCTTTGCCGAGAAGGTGGTGCCGGAACTTCGCAGCTGGAATACCGCCCGCACCCAGGCGGCTTAAGGCCGCTGGCCGCTGCTCGAGGTCGGCACGACGTCGAGTAGCGCGCTGCGCTCAATCACAGTCATACATCACGCTCGCGTCCGGGTCCTTGCTGGCCGGGCTGCCGAACATGATGACACCGCGACCTAGCAAGGCCGCCTCTTCGTGATGCAGGTGTTGCACCGCGCCGCCGTCGGGCGCGATGAAAGTGCCATTGATGCTGTTGTCGATGACATAGAAGCGACCGCGACGATAGACCACCTCGGCGTGACGCTTGGACGTGAAGCGGCTGCCGGTCGCCAGATCGCTGTCGCGACCGCGTCCGATGGTGCAGCGTCGATGATCGGCATCCACCAGCACCTCGCGCTCGCCGTGACGCAGTATCAAACGCATCGAAGCGATGACCCGCGTCGGCGTCTTGTCCAGGCGGAAGTGTGTGACTTCCTCGTCCTTGTCCCACGGCAAACGGTAGAGGGTGACGGGCTGACCGTCGACTCGTGAATCGATGGTGTCGAGACGCTGCGCCGCGCCGCGCCAGGACGACGACAGGGCCGCCACCGCCGCATCCGAGGCGAGTATCTCGTCCGGCCGCGCCAGCCCGGTGACCTGCTGCGCGACGGTGGGCAGCGCACCGCCAAGCTCATCGTTGCTCGCCTCCGCCACGCCGTAGTGCCAGCCGATCCGCACGCGCAGCGTACCGCTGTCGAAAGCCTGGGCGGCGCTCGCCTCGCGCAGCTTCTCGTGCATGGCGACCGCTGCCTCGGCGGCACGCTCGGGCAGCACGAAGCTGCACATCACCTCATCGCCGATGGTCTGTTCGAGACGCCCGCCATGGCGTTGCGCGACTTCGGTCAAGAGGTTCAAACAACGCATGATGTCGCGCTGTGCGGCCGCGTCGCCAAATTGTTCGTAGAGACGGCTGCTGCCACTGATGTCGGCATACAACACCGCCAGACACTGCAAGGTGTCCTCTAGACTCATCACTTCACTGCGCGGAATGCGGTCGTCCGTCATGCTAGTGCGCTGTGCCGCCGCGCGCTGATTCGATGCAGGCGTGTTCTGCGGTGCGCCACGTTTCAGCGCCGCGTGATGGTAGGCGACGGCGGATTGGCCGGATTCGGCAGTCGCTCGATGAGGTCGAAAGGTGGCTTCGCCCAGCCATCGGAACCGGCCACTGACAGGCGCCGTAAGGCGATACGCCAGCCTTCCGGCGTGAGGCGCAGCTGATCGTGATAGCGCCCCCACAGGTCGATGCGATGGCCATCGTCGGCCGCGATATGCCAGGCATAGACATAGGCTGTCGACGCGGCGCGATCGTCGCCCTGAAAGCGGATGCGGATATTGGAGACGTGGTGACTGGTAGCGCGGAAGGGCGCCAAGGTCTTGGCGAACATCTTGGCCAGTTCGGCGCGCCCGACCACCGCGTGGCGGGCACCAAGCTCGAACTCGCCGTCCGCACAGAACACCTGTTGGACCAGCCCTGCGGGGTCGTTGCGATCGACGTAATAGCTGTAATCCTGCAGGGTCTCAGTGATGAGCTGCCGCTGCACCGTTTCCCAAAGTAGTCGATTGCCGATCTGTGTGTGGTCCATCGCTAGTCGTCCATCGTTGGCCAATACCGCGCCGTGCGCAACTGCCGGGAGGATAGCAGAACCGGCGCGCAGCCTGCCTATTTAAGGCCGGGCATTGACCACGATCTCGCGCCCATAACACCGGGACTTGCGCACTGAAAGGAATGGCCGACTGAAGTCGGCCCTACAAGCTGGGGCAGCGTCTTGTGTAGGTGCGCATTCATTCGCACATTCATTTTCAGAGCCCCTACTTCTTCCACGCCGGCAAACACCGATGCGCGATATGCCCAGCGTTCAAGCGCTGTTGGCCCACACCGAAATAGGACTCGCGCAAGGTCTCGCCTTCATAGTGGCTGCGCATGCGCCCACGGCGCTGTAACTCCGGCACCACCAGCTCGGAAAAATCACGAAAGCCCTGCGGCTGGGTGACCGGCACCAGGTTGAAGCCGTCGCACTCGCCCTCGTCCATCCAGCGTTCCAGTTCGTCGGCAACCGTCTGCGGGCTGCCGACTACCTTCGGCATGACGCTGCCGATGGAGAGATAGTCACCGACCTCCTGCAAGGTCCAATCGCGCTCCGGGTCGACTATTGAAAAATAATCGATGAGGCCCTGGATCGACTCGGTATGCATGTCGCGCAGCGATTGCGCTGAATCGAGTTTGGAGATGTCCACACCGATCCAGCCGCAGAACAGCGCCAGCGCACCCTCGGGGCTGCGGTACTTGCGACAGGTCTCAAGCTTGAGCCGCGCTTCCTCATCGGAGGGCGCAACGATCACGGTGACACCCGGGAAATACTTGATGTCCTCGCGCCCGCGCCCTTCCAGCGCCAGGGCCGCCGTCAATTCCCGCACCCCGGCGCGACAGGCGTCGGTATTGGGATGGATGGCGAACACGCCCTCGGCATGGCGCGCGGCGAACGCCACGCCCCGCCCCGATTGACCGGCCTGATACAGCACCGGCGTGCGTTGCGTCGACGGCTCGCACATATGCGGGCCCGGCACATCGAAGTACTGCCCGTGGTAATTGATCTCGTGCACCTTGCCCGGATCGATCAGCATGTCCCGCTCACGGTCCTGCACCATGGCGTCTTCTTCCCAGGAGTGTTCCCACAACTGGTAGCAGACTTCCATGTACTCTTCAGCGCGGTCATAGCGCTGGTCGTGGGACATCATCTCACCCAGCCCGAAGTTGGCATTGGCATCCGCCAGATAGGACGTCACGATATTCCAGGCCACACGCCCATTGGTCAGATGATCGAGCGTCGAGAACAACTTGGCGGTGTGATAGGGCGGGAAATAACTGGTGCTGAAAGTACTGGCGAAACCGAGATGGCGGGTGACGGCCGCCATGGCCGGAATGATCAGAGTCGGATCATTGCTCGGGAACTGCGTGCCATAGCGCACCGCCGCGTCGCGCGAACCTCGATAGACGCTGTAGGTGCCATGCACATCGGCCAGGAACAAGGTGTCGAAGAAGCCGGCTTCGAGGGTGCGCGCCAAGTCCATCCAGTAATGAATATCGCGATAGCCAGCGAGCGGGCGGTCGAGGGGATGTTTCCACTGACCGATAGAGTGATGCCCGATACAGCATTGCGTGAAGGCGTTCATGTGGATACGTTTGGCCATGGGCTCCCGTCCTCGTCGATGAGCGTGCAAGGCTAACCGGTTCGCCGATGCTTGGCCACGCTCGCGGGACAGCGCCGCACGTGCCACGCTAGCGCTCAAGCCCACAGCGGACGCAGCCGTGACATACCCAACGCGAAATCGCTCGCCCGCTGGCCGTCGATGTCGCCGCGCGAGTCTGTTCGTGCTGCTATGGGCCGCGCTTGTTCCTGCGCTTGCCCTGGAACCGGACTGGCGCGATTACGCGGCCCTGCTCGCCGCGCACCTCAAACCCGGCGAGCGTTTCGGTATCACCCTGAATCAGGTCGACTATGCCGCGCTGGCCGCCGATAGCCATTACTCGGCGGCGCTCGCGGCCTTGCAAAACTTTCCGCTCGCGCGACTCGATGGTCCGCGCGAACAACTCGCCTTCTTCATCAATGCCTACAACTTGTTTGCCATCAAGATGGTGGTCGACCATCAACCCGTGGCCAGCATCAAGGACGTCGGTAATCTGCTCTGGCCGGTGTGGAAGCGCGCGGCCGGCACGCTCGACGGGCTAACGGTGACACTTGACGACATCGAACACGCTCGACTGCGCGTGCTGGGCGAACCGCGCATGCACTTCGCCATTGTGTGCGCCTCGCTGAGCTGTCCCGATCTACGCAGCGAACCCTATCGTGCGGCGAGCTTAGACATGCAGTTGGACGATCAGGTGAAGCGCTTTCTCGGCAATCCCGGCAAAGGTCTGCGCGTCACCGGCGAGACGGTGCATGTGTCGAAAATCTTCGCTTGGTTTGCGCAGGATTTTTCTGCGCAAGGCAGCGTGGCAAGTTTCATTGCGGGCTATCACGAATTGCCGACAGGCGCAAAGATGGAAGCGGATCTGGATTACGACTGGCGTTTGAATGGACGGTGAGGGCTGCGCCTAGGCCTGTTCATCCCGTTTGCGGGTGGATGGGCGAAAGCTGTTCGTGGCTGTGCAAGGAATGTGCGAATGAAGTCGGCCCTACAGGCGGTCGGCATTGCACCAATCCGTCAGTCCCCTTCCTCCACAAAGGCCGGCGGCCGCATCACCGCCAAGTGCTGCAACACCGCCGCGACGCGATCGCGCAGCTCGTCACCGGGGTGCTCGAACTTCAGTCCGACGCGATACATGTCCATGCCGCATTCGGTGTTCAAGGTCTGGTGCACGACGCGCGCGCGCAGGCTGAGACTGTGATGCGTGTCGGCGCCGCTCAAGGTCACCAGCAGCGATTGATCGATTTCCAAGGGATCGGGTACCGTCAACATCACGCCGCTGGGCGAGATATCTTCCAGCACCGCGCAGAATTCACCGCTGTCGCCGTATTCAATTTCCAGGCGCTGCACCAGACGTGCTTCGCTGCGTCGCGTATCGGGGCTGGGATTGGCGACCAGGATATCGAGCACCTTTTCCAGGCGCTCTTCATCGGCCGCCGTCATGCTGTCGAAACGCAGGCCATACTCGCTCGCACCGTTGACCGTGGTCGCGCGCAACACCGTTGCAATGGTGGCTATCTTGTCGTGCTTGCCGATAGGCAGCTGCAAGCGTACACGCTGACCGGCGTGCAGGATGGTATCGATGCAACGCACCGAGGCACCGCCCCAGGAGATATTGCGCAGAGTCGCCTTGCAGGTCTCCTCGCTGTCGACCAGATGGAGCTGCACCGTCGCACTGACACTGATGCGCAGCTGCCGCCGTTGTTCGCGGATCGCGGCAGCATGGGCTTCCTCGCTGTCCGGCGTCGACTGACTCGCCATAACGGCGCGCGAGGTCTGTTGCGCAACCGGCTTCTGGCGGACCAGACGCAAGGCTTCAGCGAAACTTGAGCGCACGGCTTCGCGCAGGGGTGCGGCGCCCGCACTGTCAGCGGCCGAGGCAGGTTGCAGCGGAATCACGCCGAATTTCATGCGGTGCTGGGCGATACCCAAGGCCAGAATCTGCGCGCAAGCTGCCAATTCCTCTTGACTCAAGGACGCGATGGCGTTGTCGTGCTCCTTGACCGATACCGCCGCGCTGACTTGCATGGAAAACTCCTGTCGAGGACTTAAGTGCTGGACGCACCCGATGCTCGATATAGCGACCGCGCCGCGCCGGCCTTGACCGTCAGCGGCGCCATCGGAGGTCAGAGTTCGATGCTTTGCGTGAGACGCGAGGCGATGAATACACCCAACATGCCACCGAGCAGGGCGGCTGCGAATTCGGGGTAGGCGCTGGTGTGGGACACCATGTTGAGCGCGACCACCACGCCGGCCGCGAACATCACCGCCGCCGCCCGCAGTCGGTGGAGCGGCGCGATGAGGGCGGACACCACCACGATGGCCAGCGCGCTTAAGCCCGCACATCCGATCATGATGGCGCGCTCGACGGTGCGGAACCACGACGCAGTACAAAAACCCGACAACAGCGCATCGGCCGGACAGAACTGCGTCGCCAGTGAATCGAGTGCCAGCCCCAGCGCCAGCATCGCGTACCAGACCAGAATCGCGCAGGGCACGATCCACAACCAGCGGATCATCGCGCGACGCTTTTGGCGGGGGGTCAATTCCATCGTGCTGCCTCGTTGCATGGCCCAGCGTCGGGCTGCGGAGGCCTACCATACACCAAGCCGCGCGCCTTCAAGCAGGCTGCATCCAGCGTGGCACGGCGCGCCGCGTCCAGGTCGCGAAAGCTGCCTTCTCGCCGCGATAGAAAGCCCGATAGGCACGCACCGCGTTGCCGCGATATTTATATTGCACCGGCATCGCCTGGGCGAATTCGGTGAGGCCTCGATCGATATAGTCCATCTCACCGATAGCCGCCAACACCGCGATTGAGGCATGGTCGACCTCACGCTGGTAGCGATAGCGGTATTCGCGATTCAAGGCCAGCGCCAAGGCTCGCAGCCAACGCCAATTGGCGTAACTCTCCTCCAGCCACAGCACACAGGGATGATGTATGTGGGTGGAGCGATAAGGCGTGGTGTAACCCTGTTTGTTGAGACTGCTGCACAACAGCTGCACGCTTTCCAGAATCATCTTCGAGACGTGTTGATCGCAGTGATAACGCGCACAGGTTTCGATGTCACGATCGAGGATGAAGATATTCATGGCAGGTAATCGCCCCGTAGGTGCGACCATTGAATGTGCGAATGAATTCGCACCTACAGGACTAGAAATTCTCCCAGCCGTTCATAGGCGCGCAGAAAATCTTCTTGGAATTCTTGCATCACCGCACGCACTGACTGCGCTTCATGCATAAGACCAACGCCTTGTCCCACCCAGTAAGTGGCGAGGGAGCGCGCGCCCTCATGGCCGCTTTGCGCGAGCTTGTCGACGCGCGCCAGCGGTGGTTCGCTGATCAGAGACTGCAAGGGCATCGGCAAAGGCTCGGGCGCGCCGGGCGATTCCCAGGCCTGCGTCCAGGACGAACGCAATTGACGAGAAGGCTTGCCGGTGCGGCTGCGCGAACGCACGGTGTCGCGCGAACTCGCCTTCAGCATCTTGTCCTTCACGACGGGATTGGTTTCAGCTTCGTGGGTGGTCAACCACACCGACCCAGTCCACGCGCCGGCCGCACCCATCGCCATACAGGCCGCCATCTGTCTACCGGTGACGATGCCACCGGCGGCAAGTACTGGGACGGCGCGCATGCCGGCAATGGCTTCCACCACTTCCGGCACCAGCACCAAGGTCGAGACTTCGCCGCAATGACCACCGGCTTCGCCACCCGCCACCACCAGGATATCGACGCCGGCCTCGACTTGTTTCACCGCATGTTCGCGCGCACCGACCAGGGCCGCGACCGGCACGCCGTGACGTTTGCCGAGTTCGAGCATGATGGCCGGCGGCACACCGAGCGCATTGGCGATCAGTTTAATCGGATGCTTGAACGCGACTTCGAGCAGATCGGCTGCGCCGGACGGACGTAAATTGCGTCCGATTTGCAGCATGCGCTCGCGCGCTTCGTCGAGCGAGCCGGCGTCGAGGCCATGCCGCGCCAATATCGCATCGGCGAAGGCCTTGTGCGTTGCGGGTAAGGCCGCCAATACCTGCGTGGCATCAAGCTCGTCGTACTTGCCCAGCATCTTCTCAGGGATCAGTAAATCGACGCCATAAGGTTTGCCGTCGAGGTGGGCATCGATCCAAGCGAGCTCCTCTTCCAGACGCGCGGGTGGCAAACCGCCCGCACCGAACACGCCCATGCCGCCTGCACGCGACACTTCCGCGACCACGTCGCGGCAATGGCTGAAGGCGAGCAGCGGAAACTCGATACCCAGCAGCGCGCAGAGGGGCGACTTCATCGCCCTACTTACCCTTGTAGACCGCCGCACGTTTCTCCATGAAAGACGCCGGCCCTTCCTTGGCATCTTCAGTCTTGAACACCGGCGCAGAAATCGCGGTTTCCATTTTCAACGCCTGCGCTTCCGGCACGCCAAGGCAGGCCTTGGCAGAACGACGGATGGCCTGCACGGCTATCGGGCCGTTGGCCGCAATTTTGTTCGCGATCTCCAAGGCTTTGGCCATCGGGTCGTCGACCACATAATTTAAGAAGCCGCAGTTCAGTGCTTCTTCGGCGCTGATCAGATCGCCGGTCAACAGCAGTTCCATCGCTTTCGCGAAGGGCAGCTGGCGCGGCAGACGCACGGTCGAACCACCGGCCGGAAAGATCGCCCATTTCACTTCCTGCACGCCGAAGCGAGCGGTCGGCACGGCGACGCGGATATCGGTGCCCTGCACGATCTCCATACCACCGGCAATGGCGTGACCTTGTATGGCGGCGATGACGGGCTTGATCACATCGAAGTCACGCAGCAGCGCCGCTTCAAAAATATTCGGGTCGGCGAGCACGCGCTCGTCCCACTCGTTCTCGGCACGGCGGTTGCCGGCGATCAGCGGCACCAGTTGCCCGAGATCGGCGCCGGCGCAGAACACCGAGCCAGTGCCGGCCAACACCGCGACGCGCACGTTGTTGTCGTCGCGCACCGCGCGCCAGGCGTCGGCAAGTCGCGCCGCGACTTCAGGATTGATGGCGTTACGGGCCTCGGGACGATTGAGGGTAACGGTGGCGATGTGCCCTTGCACGGCATAGTCGACGACGGACATGGAAGACTCCCCTGATGATGAACGGTGCGCCTTAGTCTAACCGCGCCTGGGGGGCTTGGGCATGGTCTTGCACATCCTGCTTCACCCGGACATTCGTTGCAGAGTCGGGGGTTTCTGAAGGGCTATGTAAATGTGCGAATGAATTCCCACCTAGCAGGGAAGAGCACATTCGCCCATTCTGACTACTGTGATTGTGCGAATTTATTCGCACATTAAACACACACCCTAAAGTGCCCCACCCGCTGTCGCCCTGCGCGCTTCGCGGTACTCGTCCGCCGCGATCAACCACCGGTAATGCTCGAGCAAAAACCCGCCAAGCCGGGTGTTGAGTTCGGCGCTCATACCAGCCGACAGAGCGCGCTCGCCGGCATATTCACCGACCACCTTGAAAATCGCGCATTCGAGACCGTGCTGCACACAGGCGCCGGCGACAGCGGCGCCTTCGCCATCGATAAGGTCGGCGAACATGGCGAGCCGGACGCGTTCGCCCGCATCAAGCGGCGCCGTAGCGCAGGACAGCAGTGTGCAGTCGCCATGAACGCCGGCCAGATCGGTGTGGGCAAGCCGTGACACCGGCACATAGGTAGTGCGGTGGGAACGATCGAAGGCCGCCGCGCCGATCTGGGCAATACCACCGACGGGTAAACCGCCATGCAGACGCCGGGCCAGACCACCGAGCACCACCCGTCGCGGGTGATACTCCAGCGCCAACCTATCGATGGCGGCGCCAGCCGCCGCCGGGCCGCTGCCACAGATCAACAGCAAGGCATCGTCCAAGCCATACATGCTCAAGGCCGTGTCACGCAGCGCTTGCGCGTCAAAAGTATCGAGCAAGGGCCGTGCTTCGGCGACGGTGGCAAACACGAAGACAGTGGCGTCGTTCATGCCGCAGCGACCTTGACCTCACCGAGCGCGTGGATGGCCTCACGACCACGACGCCCGAGGAAGCGGGTGAAGTTGTTGATAGAGAGCGCGAGGTGCTGACGGATCACTTCGTCGTCCATGGGCTCGGCATGGTTGCGCACATAGTCGGCGACCTCGACGTCACCCTTTTCCGCGACACGTAGCGCACAGCGCATCAATTGCTCGACGTGCTCGGAAAAGCGTTCATGCAGATGACGGCGAATGACATAACAACCGTGCGGCACCGGCAGGCCGGTGTCGGCGCGCCACCATTGCCCAAGATCGATCAGCACCTCGAGGCCACTGTCGTCGCAATGCCACTGCGCCTCATGGTCGACGATCGCAGCATCGAACTCACCGCTCGCGAGCGCTGACAGAATTTCATCGCTGCCACGATGCACCAGCGCCGCGCTGTGCGGCGCCCAGTGTTTGAACAATTGCGCGGCGGTGCTTGACGCCAGCGGCGCGAGGATACGCGCACCGCGCAGATCGGCGCGGGTCAGGCCCGCGCGCGTCACCACCAGCGGGCCATGGCGATCGGCCAGCGCGGCGCCGGTCTCCAGCAATTCATAGTCCCGTTCGATGCGGCGGTAGATGGCGCAGGACACCTTGCTGATGTCATAGCGTCCGGCCAGCGCCGCGCGATCGAGGGCTTCGATATCGCTGACCTCAAGGGTAAGTTCGGCGGCGTGCAGAACCACCTTGCCGAGCATCACCGCGCCGAGCAACTGGCTGTCATGGGGACTGGCACTGGTGGCGAGCGTGAGGCGCGTGAAATTCTTCATGCCGGACAGCTCCGGCGAATAAACGTCGAGCAGAGCTCGGGCCGAGCAACGAGCGATAGCGACATGGCGGACCCTAAGGCAGAGAGGCACACAACGGGCCTCGTTAGGATCTGCATAGCAATTCCAGGGCCAGCGATATGGCTACTGATTTCCTTGCGGTTTTTTCAAATCGGCGAACAGCACAGGCGCGCCAAGCGCTTTAGTGCGCAAACTCCGTCTGCAATTTTGGTAGGGATGGCGCTGCGCAATCGAGCCCATGATGCGCGACAGACCGCGCCACCAGCCGCGCCACCACCTTGACCCGTTCGTCCACCGCGCACAGCGGCACATAGCCGACAGCCCCGTCAGTCGCCGCCACGAAGCGCAGCATGGCTTCGACCGAGGCCACCACATGGGGCGGCGTCACGCCATGGAAGTAACGCTCGTTCCAATAGGCCTCCATCTCCGCCGGCTCGAGATTGAACAGCGTGCGTGAGAAGGCTACGCGCAGCGCATCGTGACCAGGCAGGTTGACGGGCACCAACGGCTGACCGCGCTGATCGATGATTTGGGTGCGGCGAAAGATGGCGGCAAGTTCAGCGCTGTCGAGCGCATCCTGCGCGAAGTCGCCGTGCGCGATGACGGCGATCATGGCAGCCGATGGGTCGGCCATCGCCCACGGCGCGAGCAGCCACGCCAGCAGCAGGCAGCCGCGCAGTAGTGGTCGTGCGGTGCGAGTCATGGGCGCGACCTTGCCGCTCAGAACAACAGACCGCAGGACAGTTCGAAGCCGTCGGGCAACAGACCGCGATCGCTGCCATCGTGGTATTCGAACTTGAAGCTGAGTGCCGGCTGTGGCCGCCACGCAAGGCCCACGGTGCCGCGCCGCGCGTCCTGCGATAACACCCCCCTGCTGTAGTACTCGAGCCGCCCGACGCCGTAGAACTGGCCGAACAGGGGTGCGACCAGTTGCATGAAGCCGCCCCAGTCATCGCGCGCTGACTGATCGAGATTGGCGCGATAGACGACTTCGCTCGACCATTCGAATCGACGCCAGGTAAATAAACCGTCCAGCCCCAGCGCGTGGTGATAGCCGCGTCCGCGCTCGACCGCAAAGCTCGCGTAGGACAAACCGATCTGCGCACGTTCGTCGAGAAAGTGATAACGCAGCTGGCCACCGGCCGCGTGCTCCATGACGTTCGACACGCCGGGCAGGTGATAGTCCTCAAAGGACGCGTGACCCTGATGGGGATCCATCTCGTCGCTGGCATCGACATAGGCGCTGTATTCGATACTGTTACGGGCCAGCGGCACGGTGCCATAGACCATCACGCCGGACAGGTGATCGGGGATCGCGATGACCGTGACCAGCGGGCGGGTGACTGTCCACACCAGGGGATCGGCGTGAATCTGATTCCAGCGCCCGAAAGGCGTGAGAAAACGCCCAGCGCGCACGCTCGCGTAGCGACTCACGCTATGGTCAAGATAAAGTCGCTCAACTTGCACTTCGGCGTCGCCGCTGTTGACGCCGCGCTGATCGCCGACGAGCAGCGATTCGCCTTCGATTTCGGTGAACAGCTGCCAGGTCGGCGCCGGCGTCCAGATCGCGAACAGGCTGAAGTCATGCCATTGGATTTGCGCCGCTTCGCCTTCCAGGTCCTGCGCACGCACCGTGGTATAGCCGCGCAGATCGAGATGCAAGGCTGGCAGTTCGAGACCGCGGCCAAATTCATAATGGGCAGCGGCCAGGGGTTCCATGGCCGCCACACCCGTCTGTAGCGCCAGCGTCGCCAACAGCACCAGCGCACGCGCACGGCCTGCGGGGCACAAGCGTGGCGCGCTCGTCGACTGCTTCATGATGGGCGATTCCTCACACGTCCATGACGTGACCTGGCTTTCAATTCAAGGCCTGGGTGCGACAATGCGCCATGACCATCCGCAAGACCTTGCTGATCTCGTTTCTGATGTTCAGCATCGTGTTTGCCGCGCTCATGACCGCGCTCGCCTATTCGCGCGCGCGCAGCGCACTCAGCGATGAGATCCGCAGCAACCTCGAAAGCCAAGCGCTCACCGTCATGCAGCAGGTCGACGCCATGCTGTTCGAACGTATCAAGGACATGCAGGGATGGCGGCGTCTGGATCTGATGCAGGAGCTGAAGGTCGGCGACATCGACAAGCGTCTGGCCAGCTTTCTCGGCGATATCAAATCGGCTTATGCCGGAGTGTATACCGGGATCTATTGCGTACAACAGACACGCATCGTATCGGCCAGCGATGCGGCCCTGATCGGCACACGGCTCGCCACGCCGCCCGTCTGGATGACGATCGCGACCGGCGGTGCTGCGATCAACGTCGCGCACCCCGAGCCGTTAGCGGCCCATCCGGTCATGATCCTGTCCAGCGAAATCACCGATGCTTTTGGCGGCGGTCCGCTGGCAACCCTGTCGACCAGCTTCAACTGGGACGAGATCACCGCCCTGCTTGATCTGGCCACCGCCCGTAGTGGACGCGAAGCCTTGTTGCTCGATGCCGACGGGCAGGCGCTCGCCCTCTCCAAGGGCCTGCGCGCGCAGCTCGCGCACGACCATGCGCCCTTGCCGTCCTGGCATGCGGGCAGCGCGGCCCACGGCGTGTTGAGCGCCGACGACAGCAGCCTGGGCCTGGGTCGTCTGCTGGTCGGCTACGCCCATTCGACCAGCTACAAGGGCCTCGCTGATCTGGGTTGGACCTTGTTGATCCTGACGCCCGAGAGCATTGCTTTCGGCGCCGTCCAGCGACTGCTATGGAGTCTGGTCGCGCTGCTCGCCGCCATCGTCGCGATCGCGGCGCTGCTCGCTATCCGCATCTCGGCGCACACTGCACGCCCGATCCAGAGCCTGACCGCCTATGCGCGCGCGGTCGGCCAGGATATCGACACCCCGCCGCGCGAGATCAAAGGCGCGAGCGAAGTCGAGGAACTGAACCAGGCCTTCAACCGCACGCTGGTCGAACTGCGCGCCTCGCGTGCCCATCTGGTGCGCGCCAGCAAGCTCGCGGCGGCCGGCGAAATGGCTGCCAAGCTCGCCCACGAAGTCCGTACGCCTCTCGGTATAATCCGCTCATCGGCGCAACTCATTAACCGCCAGTCCGGCCTCGACGCGCGCGCCCACGAAATGATGAGCTACATGATCAACGAGGTCGATCGCATCAACGAGCTGGTGACTCGCCTGCTGGACAGCGCGCGTTCGCGTGCGCTCGAATTGCGTCCCCATACCCTGGCCGAGATCGTGCGTCACGTACTGGACATGTTGCACGACAAGTTCGAGAGCTGCGGCATCACGGTCGAAACCGCACTGGATGGAATCGCCACGGATCTCGATTGCGATCGCGACCAGATGTTGCAGGTGTTGTTGAATCTGCTGCTGAACGCCAGCCAGGTACTGGAGCACGGCGGCCGTGTCCACCTCGCCATCGAGAGCCACGATAATCAGCTCGCGCTCTTGATCGACGACGATGGCCCCGGCATTCCGCTCGCCGAGCGCGACGCGATCTTTGAGCCTTTCGTCAGCTACCGCGCCGGCGGCATCGGGCTCGGGCTGTCGGTGGTGCGTGAGGTAGTCAGCATGCACGGCGGCACTATCACGGCCGGCGCCAGCGCCCTCGGTGGCGCACGCTTCACTCTCCTGCTGCCGCGTCGGCGTCACTGATGGCCCGCCACACGGTGCTCGTCGTTGACGACGAAGTGAAGATGCAGCGCGTGCTCGAGATCATGTTGAACGACATGGGGCTGGCCGTGCTGCGCGCCGACCATGGCGAAGCCGCGCTCGCTATGGTCATGCGCGAACAGGTCGACCTCATGATCACCGATATGCGCATGCCGGTGATGGATGGCATTACCCTGGTGCGCACGCTGCACGAGCGCGACATGCTGCCGCCGACCATCGTCATCACCGCCCACGGCACGGTCGAGAGCGCAGTGGCGGCGATGCGCTATGGTGCGGTCGATTATTTGATGCGACCGTTCGAGGTCGAGACCGTCGAACTGGCGGTGACGCGCGCCCTCAACCTCGGCCACATGCAACGCGAGAATCGCTTTCTGCGCGAGGAGCTGGCGCAAGGCTGGCAGCAGTTCATCGGTCGCAGCACGGCGATGCGCGATCTCTACCAGATGATCGACCAAGTGGCAGCGGCCAATGTCCCGGTCTTGATCGTCGGCGAGACCGGCACCGGCAAGGAGCTGGTCGCCCACGCCGTGCATCAGGCCTCGCAGCGCAGCGGCCTGTTCGTCGCCATCAACTGCGCGGCCATTCCCGACGCCCTGCTGGAAAGCGAGTTGTTCGGTCACGTGCGCGGCGCCTTCACCGGCGCCATTGCCGAACGTATCGGCAAATTCGAAGCAGCCGATGGCGGCACTTTGTTCCTCGATGAGATCACCGAGATGCCACCTGCCTTGCAGGCGCGGCTGCTACGTGTGTTACAGGAGAACGTCATCGAGCGGCTCGGCAGCAACCGCGCCATCGAGCTTGACCTGCGCATTATCGCCGCTACCAACCGCGAACCACGCACGGCGGTCACCGAACAGCGCTTGCGCGAGGATCTCTATTATCGTCTCGATGGCTTTCGCATCGATGTGCCGCCGCTGCGCGCGCGCGACGAAGACATCGTGCTGCTCGCCGAGCATTTCCTCGCGCAGCAGGCGCGACGCATGACGCGCACACCACCGGCCTTGTCGGCATCTGCGCGCGATGCCTTGCGTAAACACCCCTGGCCGGGCAACGTACGCGAACTCGAAAACCTCATGGCGCGGGTGGTACTGCTCGCGCCACGCAGCGATGCCGATAGCGTGATAGCTCGCGAACTCGGCGTAGTCGCCGCGCCGGTCGTGACAGCGACGCGCGACGATGCTGTCGTCGTGGACGCCGGCGATCTGCGCCTGCAGCCACGCATCGATGCGCTCGAACGACAACTGATCGAAACCGCCCTGGCCGAGGCTCACGACAGCAAGGCGCGTGCCGCGCGCCTGCTCGACGTGAGCGAGCGCACGCTGTGGTACAAACTCAAGAAACTGGACATCAAGTAGCTGGACATGACGCACCCGCCCTTACCCGACTTCGCCGACCCACGCCTGCGCGTCACCCGTTCGACACCCACCTGGTTCGACTGGGCGCTGGCCCAAGCTTTTACTTCCCACTACGTGACGGTGGACGACTGCCCGATACATTACATGGTGTGGCCGGGCGAGAACGAACGCGCCAATCAGCGCGGCCTGCTGCTGGTACATGGCGGCGGCGCACACGCCAACTGGTGGCGCTTCATCGCGCCCTTCTTCACCCGCGACTATCGCGTCGCCGCGCTGGACTTGTCCGGCATGGGCGACAGCGGCAAGCGGCCGACCTACGACGCCACCATGCGCGCCGACGAGATGCGCGCGGTGATCGCAGCCGCCGCACTTGGCAGCAAGCCGTTCGTGGTCGGGCATTCGTTTGGCGGCTATATGACCATGCGCTTTGGCGCCGCCTACGGCGACGAAGTGGGCGGTGCTGTCATTGTCGACACACCCATTCGTCGCCCCGAAGGCGATGGTCCGCCCGCCGTCGCGGGTCGGGCGCGCAGTCTCGAACGACACTACCCGAACTTTGATCTCGGCCTTGAGCGCTTTCGTCTGCTGCCGCCCCAGCCCTGCGATAACGAGTTCCTGGTGGAATTCATCGCGCGTCATTCACTCAAGGAGGAAGCCGCCGGCTGGACCTGGAAGTTCGACGCCAACACCATAAACGCGCGCCGCTGGGGCGAACCCTTTCATGAACATCTGCAGGCCCTGCGTTGCCGCGCGGCCTTGATGTTCGGTCAGCACAGCGCGCTGGTCAGCCGCGACACCGCCGACTACATGTCGGAGCTGATGGGGCCACAGGCGCCGATCATCGAGATACCCGAAGCGCAGCATCATCTGCTGCTCGACCAACCGCTGGCCTTTGTCGCCGCGCTGCGCACGCTGCTAGCAAGCTGGGTGCGCGACGAAATCGTCGCTGAGTCGGCGGCTTAAATGGACGTGCACCCGCATCGCGGCGTCGACGACCTACTGCTCGGCAGCACGCAGGACGAGATCACCGCTGCGCTCGGTGCGCCGGACCGTGACAGCGAAGACGCCCACGAAGACGGCGAGTTGTCCGCCATATGGACCTACCGCATGCTGCGGCTCGAATTATCCTTCGATTCCGATAACGACTTCCGACTGTCGCACATCACCTCCTATCATCCCTATACCTTGGTGCGCGGTTTCAATCCCATGGGCTTGAGCGGCAAGCTGCTGATGATGAAATACCCGCATCTCGATCTGGAAGTCGAGATCAGCAAGGACGAGAAGTACTACACCGACCGCGTGCTCGATCTCACCTTCGGCATCGCGCGCGCCAAGGTCGTCAGCGTGACGGTGTTTCCCGAATATGACGAAAGCGGCGAAGTGGTCAAATGGCCAATGCCGATCAACCAGGAGTGAGACCATGCAAGTCGACGGTAGCTGCCATTGCGGCAGCATTGAATACACCGCAGAGATCGACCCGGCACGGGTCGTGATCTGTCATTGCACTGACTGTCAGATCTTGTCCGGCTCCGCCTTCCGCGTGGTGGCCTTCAGCCTCGAAGACCGCTTCAACTTGAAACGCGGCACACCCAAGATCTATATCAAGATTGCCGCCAGCGGCCGCGCGCGTGAACAAGCCTTCTGCGCCGATTGTGGCTCGGCGCTCTATGCGACTTCACCGGACGCCGGGCCCAAGGTCTATGGTCTGCGTGTCGGCACCATCCATCAACGCGACGAGTTGAAGCCGAGCAAGCAAGTATGGTGTCGCTCGGCGCAGTCGTGGCTGGCGGAGATCAGCGGAGTGCCGGGGATAGAGGCGCAGAGTTGAGGGGTTGAAATGAATTTCGAATTGGAACGAATGTGCGATTTTGTTGGGTGTAGGTCTGAAACTGCTCACCTGATAAGCGGAGAGTGTGGACTCTGCGCGGGCTTTCTATCTGCTCATTGTGGGTCAGACTTCAGTCTGACACTCGCTCAGCCTCGACAACCTCGGCAGTTCATGAATGTCAGACTGAAGTCTGACCCACAAGGGCAAGCTCGGAGAGCGAAGCTGCACGAAGATGCTCATGCATTGGCTTGGGCGACCGATGCCACAGTTGAGTGAGTAGCTCAAGATATATCCAAGCGCTTGATTGGATATATCAGTTTCAGACCTACACCCAATTCATTCGCACATGCAAAACCGCCCCTCACATCCCCTCAAACCCAAATCCATCGCCGAGCGGCGCGAACAACAGTCTCACCGCACCACCGATACAACGCGTGCGATGCCCACGCCCGCTCACATCGGCCGGCACGAAGGCCTCACCGGCGCGCCATCGACGGCATTCGCCATCAGTGGTCTCGACTTCAATCTCACCCGCCAACACCACCACCAACTGTCGCGCCGGCGCGGTGTGCCAATCCTGATCCATGCCGGCAGGCAATTCGATGAACTGCACGGCCGGTGAAACATAGGGCGTGGAAAGTTTGAGGGTGTGACCGAATTCGTCCTGCCGCTCTAAGGTCAACGGCACGTTCACTTCCACGAAACGGGATTCACCGTCGGCGGTGACCTGAAAGCTGGTCAGTTTCATGATTGGGACGAGCCTGTTATGTTGAGTGCGTCCAGTGTAGCAATGCCACATCGGATATCCCCACACCGGATACGGTGTGGGGCGCCTACCGCAACGCGATCTGGAGCGTCCGATGTCCACTCTTCAATGCGCTCGCGTCACCGCTGCCGCGTTACTGTCATGGCTAATAATGGCGGCCGCGCAGGGCGAGCCCACGGCCGGCGAAAAGCTTTTCAACATCAAATGCCGCGACTGTCATGCACTCGACAAGCGTCGCGTCGGTCCGGCCTTGGCCGGCGCCACCGAGAGGCGCTCGCGGGAGTGGCTGGAGCATTGGCTGGAGGACCCAGTCGCAATGGTGAAGGGCGATCCGGTGGCGGGCCAGCTCATGGCGCAGTACAAGACTCAAATGCCGAAGCTCGGTCTGAAGACGGCAGAGATCGCGCTCTTGATCGACTGGCTAGCGACCCATCCCGCGCCGCCCCCTTGAATTCGTTTACCTTGGTTTGATATCCACCATGAGCCTCGTCGTTTGATTGCCATCAACACCGGCAGCGGCACTGTGGTCGCCGTATTCGGCCGGCGTTTCGAAGTCGAAGCCGACGACGGCGCACGTCTCGATTGCGTGACGCGCGGCAAGAAGCATGGGGCGGTCTGCGGTGACAAGGTCAGCTTCAGTAAGACCGGCACCAGCAGCGCGGTGATCGAAAAGCTGCTGCCACGGCGCAACTATCTCGAACGCTCTGATGCCCACAAGCGCAAGGGCATCGCCGCCAATATCGACCAGGTGTTGGTGCTGGCGGCAGTCGAACCGCGCGCCTCCGAAGAATTCCTCACCCGCATTCTGCTGATCGCTGATGCGGCCGGGGTGAACACCCTCCTCGCCTTGAACAAGGTCGATCTGCCGGGTGTCGATGAAGCGCGGGCGCGACTTACGATGTTCGTCGGTGCGGGACATGAGTTGATCGAATTCAGCGCGCGGCCGCAGCACCACACTGCGCCTTCAGCGCCAGCCGTGTTACTTGAACGTCTGCACGGTCATTGCACGGTGTTGTGTGGCCAATCGGGGATGGGCAAGTCGAGTCTGGTCAATGCACTGGTGCCCGAGGCGACGGCGGTGACGGGCGAATTGTCGAGCGCGCTCGGCAGCGGTCGTCACACCACGACGTTCTCGCGCCTCTATCACATCAATGCCAAGACCACGCTCATCGATTGCCCGGGCATGCAGGAAGTCGGTATCCATCACTTAAGTCATGCCGATCTGGCCAAGGGCTTTCGCGAATTCGCGCCCTATCTCGGTCACTGTCGCTTTTCCAATTGCAGCCATGTCCATGAGCCTGATTGCGCGGTGCGCGAACAGGCAATGAAAGGTGGCATCGCGCGCGAACGTCTCGCGCTATTCCAGAAGCTAGTGGCGGAGACCGGCGCTTGAGTAACGGGCTGCGAGAAGCGAGAAGCTCAGCGCCCTTGCTGCAAATCGTTTAAGGCACGCAGGCTGTAGGTCTCGGCGAAGGGCGCGTGCAGCGGCACGCCATAGTGCGCAGCGATAGTCTTCAATTCACCACTGGCATTGAGCGCCGCCAGCGCGCCATCGACATCCTTGCGTAAGTCCGCGTCGTCCTTGCGCGTGGCGAAGGACAGATTCCAGCGCACCGCCGCCGGTGGTTCATAACCGGCGACGAAGCCGCAGCTCTTGTCCTTGCTGTCGTTGCGCAGGCGCCAACCCGTGGTCGGGCCCCATAACAGCGCCGCATCGGTCTCGTGTTTGCGCAAACCCTCAAGCGCAGCGTCGAGAGAAAAATAATTATTCGGCTTGGCCTTCACGGTCAGCACGGCAAAATGCGCGACGGTCTGGGATTGGATCGCGACCGTCATGCCGCGCAATGCACGCAAGCCTTTAGGCGTCGCGCTGTTGCAACTCAATAATTCAAAAGCTGCGCCGTAGTAGTTCTCACCGAGCGCAAGCTTGGGGCTGTCGCGCAAGGTATCGGCGGTTGGGCCCGGCATGCTCAGAATCAGATCGCAGGCGCCCTTGCTCAATTTGCGCAGCGGAAAATCGCTGTCGTCGATTTCATCGATATGAGGATTGTTGTCGGTCCACACCAGTTCCAATGGTCGCGAAAGACGCGACGCAACCGCCTTGGCGGTGTCGAGATCGAAACCGCGTTCATCGGCACGCGTCGAATAGGGCGCGTTGTTGGACAGCAGACAGAGCTTGAGCGGTGTCGGCTCGGCGGCGAACGCCGACTTAGCGATCACCAAGCTCAGCGCCAATAGCGCAGGCCCTGCCCATTTGCGACCGGCTCCTGCGCCGGTCGCCATCGCGTCACGCGTCACGCTTACTTCGCCGCCGGCAGCGCAAACACCACCAGCGCGCTGCCCGGCGTGTCGAGGGGCGGCTGACCGATGATGGAGACCGCGATACCGCCACCACCACTTGCCAGGGCGACAAACTGACGACCCTCCATCTTCCACGTCACCGGCTGACCGCGCACCGCAGAACCGGTCTGGAATTTCCACAGCACCTCACCGCTGGCATCGTCGAGCGCCATCGCATAGCCGGTCTGGTTGCCGGTGAAAACCAGGCCACCGCCCGTCACCAAGGTGCCGCCGACCATCGGGTAGTCATCCTTGTAGCGCCACTTGATCTGACCGGTGGCCGGATCGGTGGCGGTCACCGTGCCCCATGACGATTGGTCTTCGCCTTCCGTCACACCCGGGCCGCCGCCCCAGAACGGCGTGCCATTCATGAACACCGAGGTTTCCTTTTCCATCTTGCCGCAGGACTCGATCACCGGGATGTACAACAGCTTGCTCTGCTGGCTGTAGGCATAGGTATACGAGCCGTTGTTACCGCCGACATTGCCGGGGCAGATGAAGTTAGGATTGCCGTTCGCCATCGGGATGTATTTTTCATCGAGCTGCGCGCGGCCGTTGGCATCAAGGCCCTTCGACCAGTTCAAACGCTCGGTGTACCGGCTGCCTTTGACGAACTTGCCAGTGACTGCATCCAGCACGTAGACATAGCCGTTGCGATTGGCCTGCATGACCACATGCTGCGACTGGCCGCCGATGTCGAGATCGGTGACCACCACGCCATTGGTCGCGTCGTAGTCCCAGGTGTCATGGGGCGTGAACTGGAAATGCCATTTCACTTCGCCAGTCGCCGGGTCCATCGCCAACAAGGAATTGGTGTAGAGGTTATCGCCGACGCGGGAATCGCCATTCCAGTCCGGCGAGGGGTTGCCAGTCGGCCAATAGACCAGATTGGTCTTGGCATCATAGGTGCCGGTATTCCACGGCGGGCCGCCACCGGTCTTCCAAGAATCACCTGCCCAGGTCTCGACGCCCTTCTCACCAGCGACCGGCACGGTGTAGCGGCGCCACACGCGCTTGCCGGTCTTGAGATCGTAGGCATCGATGAAACCGCGCGCGCCGTATTCACCACCGGCGCTGCCGATGATCACGACATCCTTCACCACCAACGGTGCGCTGGTCGCGCTGTAGCCATTCTTGTAATCGTCGAGCACGACGTTCCACAACACTTTGCCGGTGGCTCTGTCGAGCGCGACCATGCGCGCGTCCAGTGTCGCCATGTAGAGCGTGTTGCCAGCAATCGCCACACCGCGATTGGTCGGGCCGCAGCAGATGCGTAAGTCGCTCGGCATCTGATGCTCGTAATGCCAGAGGGTGTCACCGCTCTTGGCATCCAGCGCATAGACATTGTTGAAGGCCGCCGTCAGATACAGCACGCCGTCGGCCACGATCGGCGCGGCTTCTAATTGCCCGGCGATGCCGGTCTGGAAAATCCAGGCCGGCGCGAGACGCTTGACGTTGCTGCGGTTGATGTCGGCCAGCGGGCTGTAACGACCGTTATCGTAACTGCCGCCATACATCACCCAACCGCTGTCATCGGCTGTGCCCCGGGCGAGCCGTTCTTGTGTGATGGCCGTGAGTGGGCGGGCGGCGGGCTTGGCTTCTTCTGCCAGCGTGGGGCCAGCCAGCCAGGCTAGGCCGAGCGCCAACGCGATGGCGCGTTTCTTATGGTTCAACATGCAACTCCCCTTCGGAACAGAAATATTTTTGTAGCTGCGAATTCGTTCGCACATTTACAACGGCGAATCCAGATCAAATTTCGGTGGGCGCTTCTCGCGATAAGACTTCACACCCTCCACCGCCTCCGGCGTGGTGAAGCCCAACATCTCGAGTGCGGTCGAAGCGTCAAACGACGGGCCAGCCATGCGATACCAGTTGTTGAGCGCGTACTTGGTCCAGCGCGTGGCGGCCGGCGCGCTATCACGCAGGCGTTCAGCGATAGCGAATGCGCGACTCTGCAGTTCCTCGTCAGCCACACACAAGGACACCATGCCGATGCGCTCGGCTTCCTCACCGTTCATGGGTTCGCACAGCAGCAGGTGATATTTGGCCTTAGCCATGCCGCACAACAAGGGCCAGTTGATCACCGCCGAGTCGCCGGCCGCGACGCCAAGTCGGGTGTGGCCATCAACGATACGCGCCGATTTGCCCGCGATGGAAATGTCAGCCAACAGGCCAGCCACCAGCCCGGCCCCCACCGCTGCGCCATTGATGGCCGACACGATAGGTTTAGAGCAGTTGATGATGTTGTAGACCAGATCGCGCGCTTCCTTCCAGGTGCGGGCGCGCACCTTGTGGTCGTCGATCATCTTCTCAATCATGCCGAAGTCACCACCGGCCGAAAACGCACGCCCCTTACCGGTCAGTATCGCGACGCTGACCTCGGGATCTTCGTCGATGTCGCGCCAGATGTAGGTCAACTCGCGATGAGCGTCGGCATCCAGCGAATTCAGCGTGTCGGGCTTGTTGAAGGTGATGCGCAGGATGCGCGGCCCGGGACTATCGATCTCCAAGGCCTGGTACTTCGCGTAGCGTTCGAGCATGGCGGTTCCTTCGTTAGGACATAGTGACTACCGGCACGCGTAACACCGTGCCGGCGCCATCCTAACCCATGCGCGCTGCTGTTGAAAAACGCCTGCGCGACGAAGGCCGCGGCTCAGAAGTGTGCGGCGATCCCCAGACGGAAGCTGCGCGGCTCGACCGGGTGGAAATGGACATCGTTATAGCCGCCGTCATCGGGCCCCGGTGCCTCGCCCCGCAGCCGCGACGGGTAGTAGTAGTCAATGTCACTGTCGTTGCGACCGAGCAGATTGAAGACATCGGCACGCACGGTCCATACGCGTGTGAGGCGATAACTGAGATCGGCACTCAGCAGCAGCGTCGCCGAGGAGCGCACGCTGTCATCTTCGAGCAGGGCACGTGGACCGAAATAACGCAGGCGCAGGCCGCCCGATACGCGGTGCCAGTCACGGACCGTGGCGCCGGCCGAGATCACGGTTTCTACCGAGCCCGGAATATGCTCGCCTTCCGGCGCACGATCGCGAAAGCGCGACTTCGACAAGCTGATATCGGCGTCGATGCTCAACCACGGCCGTGGCGTGTAGTAGTTGGCAATTTCCATCCCGTAGCGCCGGCTGGGCCTACCAGCCTCGGTGGTGCCGGCATCGCCGACGAAGATCAGTTCCGAGTCGCTGTCGAGCTCCCACAAGGCGAACGTACTCTGCAGCCCTGGCAGCCAGGTGGTACGCAGACCGGTTTCAGCGCCATAGTTGCGCACCAGCGGCGCGGCCTGCTCGACCGCAAGCCCCGTGCTCGGGTCGATGCGCGTGTTCACGCCGCGCGCGTCATTGCTGTGAAACCCGAGTCCGGCATTGAGATACAACTCGGTCGCGGCCCACGGACCGAAAACCAGTCCACCCTTGGGGCTGACGATAGTGTCCCAGCGCTCGCCACTGTTGGGCGCACGGTCGCTGGCGACATCGAAGCGAAAAGCATCGAAGCGAACGCCAAGCGTGGAGCGCAACCAGTCGCTCCAGCGCGTGGCATTTTCCGCGTAGGGTGAAATGCTGCTTTCGACCACACTATCCCGGCGCACGGTCGCGTAAGCATCGCGCCCTTGTGTCAGCAACAGTCCGTTGTCGATGACATCGTTACGGTTCTGCACACCGATAGTGGTTTCCGACGACGCGCTACCGAGAGCGTGCGCAAAGGTGTGCGAGACCTTGAGGCCGGCGACATAGCGCTCATCGGGCTGCGCGAATTGATCGCCACGCGCCGGGTCCGCCAGGAAGTAGGTAAAATCTGAGAACAGATCAAGTTGATCGTAGTAGCCGTAGACGACCACGCGCGTCACGCCATGCGCATCGTCATGCTGCCATGTGCCGCTCACACTGTAGCGCTGACTGTCGCCGCCATCGGTGCTGTCGATTGCGCCGAAGCGGGAGAGCAAGCCCTGCTCGACCGCGCGTTTTGGAATCTGATCGGTCGAATTCCAATCGGCCTGATAACCGAGCAAGCTCAGGCTCCATGCGTCATTGCCGCGCTGCAGGCTGTAACGCAGCACGCCGTTGAGCTTGCGATAATGATCGCCGTGCTGCCACGGACCATCGTTGTAGACACCTTCGAGAGCATAGAGCAGCGTGCCGTCGCCGACCGTACTCGAGGCCGCATACAGCCCGCGATAGTAATCGAGATCACCGCCATCGAACGATGCGATGGCGTCGGGGAGTTCGTCGGCATAGCGGATATCGGCGGCGCCGGCGCCGGAAAAATCGCCGTTCTCCGCGTAATACACGCCCTTCTGATAGCGAATGGTGCGCACCAGTTCGGGAATGAGAAAGCCGGTATCGGTCCAGCCTTGACCATGCGCATGGCTGACCAGATTGAGCGGCACGCCGTCCAACTGGGTCAGAAAATCAGTGCCGTGATCGAGATTGAAGCCGCGTAGATAATACTGGTTGGCCTTGCCCTCGCCGCTATGCTGGGTAACTATCAAGCCAGGCACGGTCTCAAGAATTTCGCCGGGCCGCGTCATCGGTCGATACTGCAATTGCTCGGCACCGATATTGCCTTGCGAAGCCGAGGCCGCCATCCCGATCTGAGAATCGCCACGACCGGTGACGATGACTTCCGGCACGCTGCCGGTGCCACTGTCGTCGTCGCGTGGCTGCGCATCGCCCACACCGCTCGCGGCGCTGGTCTCATCAGCCATTACCGGTGTGCCGAGCACAAAAGCGATCACCAGCGCGATGGCGCGGGCCGAGACGAAGCCGAGCGCGTGCAGCAAGGCGGTCGCGACGACAAAACCCGCGCCGAACAACAAAAAATTCGCCGAGCCCGGCATTTCCTCGCCGTGGGCATAGCCGTGAAAAAACGCAAAGAAGCTGATCAGTCCGAACATCACGCCGGCGCGCGGACGTGCCTGGGTCACGGCCAATCCAACCAGCACGATGACCGAGATGACGATGATGGTTTCCGTGCCGAGCAGTCGTTCGCCGCTGTAGCCGACCACGCCGCCGACCGCCATGGCCAACACGAAAGACAGCGGGATCGCCCACACCGCGCGACCGCGCTGCTGAGCCGCCCATAGTCCGACAGCCGCCATGGCGACCAGATGATCCCAGCCGTGCAGCGGGTGGGAAAAGCCGGCCACCCAGCCGCCGGCGACGATGTCCGCAGTATGGGCTTGTGCCAGCATCGGGCACAGCAGCGCCACACCGGCGACCATGCACGACCTGAGGAAATTTTTTCGACGCATATGATCTGTCTCCCACCAAGAAATTGCATGGCGATACTCGCCGAGCAGCGTGTCGCGAGTCTCACTAGGTTCGATAACGAATGCGGCCGGTTCAGACCCAACGATCTGCCGGCCGCGACACGTCGCCATAGCGTGGCGCCGGAAGGCGTCGTGGTGCGTGACTATCAGTCGCGCATGGACTTGCGACGCAAGCCCGCCATGCCGAGCAATGCAGAGCCGAACAGCAGCGCGGCCGGCGGCACGGGGACAGGATGAATGTCGTCCAGAGCGACAAGGTTTGCGCCGCCGCCGAGATCAAACGAGAGCGCGGTGCCGCTGAATGTGAGACCAACCTTGGTCCAGTTGTCATAGGCAAGGCTGGAATTGGCCGCCAGGTCGATCGTTGCGAGCAGTTCGCCCGTGCCGTCCAGGCCGGAATAGGCCTTGATGGCGCCGGCCGCCGCTGACGGACTGGAATAAAAGAACGACAGACCACCCTGCACGCCAGTGGCGACGTTCATCAGTGCCTTGTCTTCGGGCAGGAAGGTATGTGCGTAAGCCACGCCCTGCATCGACGGCGCATTGCTGTAGTAGGTGAAATCCGCGTCATTCGAGAGGCCCGAGACCCCGACAAAGCTCACACCGAGATTGGGGCCGATGCTGCCATCGGCAGCGGG
>JAYWAC010000042.1:0-7160 GCA_043782755.1 Pseudomonadota bacterium
TGATCTCGAGTTCGAGGACGCCGCGCGTCTGCGCGACGAAATTGCAGCCTTGAAGCACGATGTGTTGGACATGCCCGCGATTGCTCACGGCTGACGTCCGCCAACAGCGCGTTAGTCACTGTCGCCTCCGGCGAACTGGCAAGGACGAAAGGTAATGCCATGGGCCCCGCTAGCGATGAGTTCCGGGCGCAGCGTAGGTGTGCTTGTAAGCATAGTCGCCGATCTCTTACTTGCTCTTAAGCTACTCCTCGCCAGGCGCCGCCGATCGCCGTCGGCGACCACTAACGGGTGCGCTGCACTCGCGTGTGGCTTTGCCCTGCGAGGCTAGCGCAGCTTAGTTGAATCGGCTATCCTTCACGCCCTTTTTGCGCTGGCGTGGTGCCGATCCGAGGATCGGCCGATAGGCCGGCGCAAATGGCAAGCGACAGGCGCGTAGCTCAGTTGGTTAGAGCACCACCTTGACATGGTGGGGGTCGTTGGTTCGAATCCAATCGCGCCTACCAATTCCGACCGGTAGGAGATCGTGTTACGGAGTCCTCGCGTCGAGACTACGGCAGCATGACTGTCGCCAGTAGTCTTGAGCAGGTCGTGCGCCGCTGATTCCCCGCCACATTCGATGGCCGCTCGTACAGGCCACGGAGAAAGTGATATGCCTGCAATTACCCTTCCCGATGGCAGCCAGAAGCATTTCGATGCGCCGGTAACCGTGGCCGCTGTGGCGTCTTCTATAGGCGCCGGCCTGGCCAAAGCCGCCCTCGGTGGGCGGGTCGATGGCCGCGAGGTCGATACCTCTTTCTTGATCGATCACGATTGCGTACTGTCGATCATCACACCCAAGGACGAGGCCGGCCTCGAAATCATTCGCCATAGCACGGCCCATCTGCTCGCGCAGGCGGTCAAACAACTCTATCCGAGTGCTCAGGTTACTATCGGCCCGGTGGTGGATGACGGCTTCTATTACGACTTCGCCTACCAGCGGTCCTTTACTCCGGAAGATCTGGAACGCATCGAAAAGCGCATGGAAGAACTGGCCGAGGCCGATCTCGCGGTCGAACGGCGGGTGATGACGCGCGATGACGCAGTCGATTTCTTCAAGGGACTGGGCGAGACCTATAAGGCCGAGATCATCGCCTCGATTCCCGCAGACCAGGACATTTCTCTGTACGGGCAGGGCGATTTCGTTGATCTCTGCCGTGGTCCGCACGTTCCCAGCACCGGTCGTCTCAAGGCCTTCAAGCTGACCAAGATTGCCGGTGCCTACTGGCGCGGCGATCAGAACAACGAAGTCCTGCAGCGTATTTACGGTACTTCCTGGGCAGACAAGAAGGACCTGCAGGCGTATTTAAAGCGCATCGAGGAAGCCGAGAAGCGCGATCACCGCAAGCTCGGGCGTAGCCTCGACCTGTTCCATTTTCAGGAAGAGGCGCCGGGCATGGTGTTCTGGCACGAGAAGGGCTGGACGCTCTATCGGCTGGTCGAGCGCTATATCCGCGACGTGTGCTATGCCGAGTATCAGGAAGTTCACACCCCGCAGGTGCTGGACCGTTCGCTGTGGGAGAAGTCCGGCCACTGGGACAAATTCCATGACATGATTTTCGCAACCCACTCGGAAAATCGTGAGTACGCAGTCAAGCCCATGAATTGTCCGGGTCACGTGCAGATCTTCAACAATGGTCTGCGCAGCTATCGTGATCTGCCGTTCCGAATTGCCGAGTTCGGTATCGTGCATCGCAATGAGCCGTCCGGCACGCTACACGGTCTGCTGCGCGCACGACGTTTTACCCAGGACGACGGGCATATCTTCTGCGCGGAGAGTTCACTGCAGGACGAAGTCAGCCGGCTAATCGACATGACCTATGAGGTCTATGCCGCTTTCGGCTTCAGCGATATCGAGGTCGCCTTGTCGCTGCGCCCGGCGCAGCGTGTGGGCGCCGATGAACTGTGGGACAAGGCTGAGGCGGCCCTCGAACTGGCACTGACCAACAAGGGACTCCAGTTCCGCGTGCAACCCGGAGAAGGCGCGTTCTACGGTCCGAAGATCGAATTCACGCTCAAGGATTGTCTCGGCCGCGCTTGGCAATGCGGCACCGTGCAGGTGGATTTCTCCATGCCCGAGCGGCTGGGGGCGAAATTCGTCGGCGAAGACGGCGACCGCCACATGCCGGTTATGATCCATCGCGCCATTCTCGGTTCCATGGAGCGCTTTATCGGTATCTTGATCGAACATCACGCCGGTCGATTCCCGGCTTGGCTGGCGCCGATCCAGGCGATCGCGCTCAGTATCACCGAACATCACAGCCCCTGGGCCCAGGAGCTTGCGGAAATCCTGAAAAATCAAGGATTCCGATGCGATGCGGACTTGAGAAACGAGAAGATCGGGCTTAAAATCCGTGAGCACACCTTGCAACGCATCCCCTACCTGCTCGTCATAGGCGAGCGCGAGATGGGCAATAGAACCGTGGCCGTGCGAGCGCAAAGCGGCGCCGATTTAGGTGAAATGTCATTAGAACAATTCACCGATCGGCTCCGCTACGAAGTTGCGCAGCGCGGCCAAAGCATTTTGGAGGATTGAGGTATAGCCGCCGACAAGAAGAACCGGGTCAACGGGGATATTAACTGTCCGCAAGTGCGCCTCATTGGCGCGGACGGTGAGAACCTCGGAATCGTTGCAATCGAAGCTGCGAGGCACGAAGCATTAGTTCACGAACTCGACTTGGTCGAGATCGTGCCAACTGCTGAGCCACCTGTCTGCCGCGTGATGGATTTTGGTAAGTTTTTGTTCGATCTGAGCAAGAAACGCCATGCCGCCAAGCGCAAACAGAAGCAGATCCAGGTCAAGGAAATCAAGTTCCGGCCGGGCACAGACGAGGGCGACTATCAGATCAAACTCCGAAATCTGAAGCGGTTTCTCGAAACGGGCGACAAGGTGAAGGTTACGTTGCGCTTCCGCGGCCGCGAAATGGCACACCAGGAACTGGGTGCCCAGATGCTGCAACGCGTCGAGAGCGACCTCGGACAGTTAGGAAACGTAGAGCAATTCCCGAAGCTCGAAGGGCGCCAGATGGTCATGGTCATCGCGCCGAAGCGCAGCTGACGGGCAGTGGAGAATTGATGATGCCGAAAATTAAGAGCAATCGCGGCGCGGCCAAGCGGTTTACCAAGACCGGTAGTGGCCGAATCAAGCGCCGGCAGTCGTTCAAGCGTCATATCTTGACGAAGAAGAGCCCCAAACGTAAGCGTCAGCTGCGTCACGGCACCCTGATCGCGCACGCCGACGAGGCCGCCGTACGTCAGATGTTGCCGGGGCTGTAAGAAGGTAGAGCGAAGGATTTATTAGCAATGGCACGAGTGAAGCGTGGTGTCCAGGCACATGCCCGGCACAAGAAAGTAATCGATCTAGCCAAGGGCTACCGCGGCCGACGCAAGAATGTCTATCGCGTCGCCAAGCAGGCAGTGATTAAGGCTGGTCAGTACGCCTACCGCGACCGCCGTCAGCGCAAGCGTCAGTTCCGCGCCCTGTGGATCGTGAGAATCAACGCTGCGGCCCGTGGCTTCGGCCTGAGCTACTCGCGCTTCATCAATGGCCTGTCGCGTGCCGGTATCGAGGTCGACCGCAAGGTGCTGGCCGATCTCGCCGTGCATGACCTGACGGCTTTCAGCGCGCTGGCGGAACGTTCCAAAGTCGCGCTGGCCGCTTAAGTCCGGTCAGACTCGATAGCCGCTGATACGGGGGAAAGGTTGAGCCTTTCCCCTTTCTTTTTCCAGCGTACGCAGTCTTTGCATGAGCGACATCGAAGCCATTGTGCAAGAAGCGACCGCTGCCCTCGCGGCGGCGGCCGATCTGGGTGTGCTCGACGAATTACGGGTTCGTTACCTCGGCAAGAAGGGCGCGATCACCGCGCTGCTGAAGACCTTGGGTGGTTTACCCGCCGACCAGCGTCCCGCCGCCGGTCAGGCGATCAATGATGCCAAGCAGCGTGTCTGTGATCAGTTGGACGCACGTAAAGCGGCGCTGGGAGCGGCACATCTCGATGAGCGTTTACGCACCGAAAATATCGATGTGACCCTGCCGGGGCGTGGCACCGTCAGTGGCGGTATCCATCCGATCAGTATTGTCATCGAGCGTATCGAAACGATCTTCCGGCACGCCGGCTTCGACGTCGCGCGCGGCCCTGAAGTCGAAGACGACTTCCACAATTTCGAAGCCCTCAACATTCCCGCCCATCATCCGGCACGGGCGATGCACGATACTTTCTATCTCACTGACGGGCGGCTGCTGCGTACCCACACCTCGCCGGTGCAGATCCGCGTCATGGAACGCCAGCCGCCGCCGCTGCGCATCATTGCGCCCGGCCGCGTTTATCGGTGCGATTACGATCAGACCCATTCGCCAATGTTTCATCAGGTCGAAGGGCTGTGCATCGACAAGGGCGTGACGATGGCCGATCTTAAGGGCACGCTCGACGTGTTCCTGAAGACCTTCTTCGATCGCGACGATCTCAAGATTCGCTATCGGCCATCCTATTTCCCGTTCACCGAGCCATCCATGGAGGTCGACATCAAGCTCGAATCCAAACACGGTATCGGCAACTGGCTGGAAGTGATGGGTTGCGGCATGGTCCATCCGGCCGTGTTGGAAAAAGTCGCTGTTGATACCGAAAGCTACACTGGCTTCGCTTTCGGGCTTGGCGTCGAACGCCTGGCGATGCTGCGTCACGGCATCTCGGACCTGCGCTTGTTTTTCGAAAACGATATCCAGTTCCTGCGGCAGTTCGCCTGACCGCAGCGTCGATGCAGAGCGCGTTTCAATGAAACTCAGTGAGCGATGGTTGCGTGAATGGTTCGACCCGGCGGTGGATACGATCGAGATTGCCGAACGCTTAACTATGGCAGGCCTTGAGATCGAGGGACTGGCTCCGGCCGCACCGCCTTTGAAGGGCGTGATAGTCGCCGAGGTTCGCGACGTCGCGGCGCATCCAGAGTCGGCTCACTTAAACGTTTGTGCTGTCTTCGACGGTCGCGAAACTCACCAAGTCGTGTGCGGCGCGCGGAATGTGCGGGCTGGCTTGAAGACAGCCTATGCCGTGCCGGGGGCCGAAATCGGCGACGGGCGTGCCTTGACCCGCAGTGCCATTCGCGGCATCGATTCGGCTGGCATGTTGTGTTCGGCCAACGAACTCGGTCTCGGCGACGACGCAGGTGGCATTATTGAATTGCCCGACAGCGCACCCGTCGGCCTCGCGCTGAAAGAATTCATGCAACTCGACGACACGGTGGTGGAGGTCAACCTCACGCCTAACCGCGCCGATTGCTTCTGCGTCAGCGGCATCGCGCGCGACTTGGCCGCGCTGTTCGGTGGTCAATTGAAATCTACCGATGTCGCGGCTGTTCCCGCGCGTTCCGAACAGTCAGTGGATGTTGAGCTCGCTGCGCCGCAGGCCTGTTCGGTCTATGCGGGCCGCGTGATTGCCGGTGTCGATCCCAAGGCGCACACGCCGTTGTGGATGAGCGAGCGGCTGCGGCGTGCTGGGGTGCGTTGTATTCATCCGTTAGTCGACGTGACCAATTACGTGATGCTCGAATTCGGCCAGCCGATGCACGCGTTTGATTTGGATAAGTTGTCGGCGCCCATCGTGGTGCGCGAAGCACATGCCGGCGAACGTATTGCGCTGCTCGACGACAGCGAAGTGGAACTCGCTCCTGGCAGCCTGTTGATCACCGACCGCAGCGGGCCAATTGCATTGGCCGGCATCATGGGCGGTGCAGGTTCAGCGGTGTCAGAGCAGACCACTAATGTCTTTCTGGAGAGTGCCTTCTTCGAGCCGATCCGGCTGGCCGGGGCTGCGCGCCGCTATCGCATGCATACTGACGCCTCGCAGCGATTCGAACGCGGCGTGGATCCGCGCGGACAGGCCCGTGCCATTGAGCGTGCCACCGAGCTGATTCTCGATATCTGTGGTGGCGTTCCCGGGCCGTGTGCTGTCACACGCAGCGACACTGTGCGACGCGAACCAGTTGTGATCGAATTCCGTCCGGCAGCGGTGGAACGTCTGCTCGGCGTTGCGGTACCGGAGACGCGTATCGCGTCTATCTTGCGTGGGCTGGAAATGAAGGTCGACGATACGACCATGCCGTGGCGGATCGATGTTCCATCGTTCCGCTTCGACATAAGCATCGAAGCTGATCTGGTGGAAGAGGTCGCGCGCATCCAGGGCTACGATTCGATCCCGTCGCGCCTGCCCTTGACCGCCGGCCTGCCGGCGCTAGGCGATGCCATGAGCCCACTCGAAGCGCGCGCCCGAGGTGTTTTGAGCGTGCGTGGCTATTTCGAGGCGATTACCTATAGCTTTATCGATCCGAGCCTGGCACGAGCCTTTGATCCCGATGTCGAATCAGTTCTCTTGGCGAATCCGATCTCCAGCGAGATGTAGGTCTTGCGGCGTTCAATCTGGCCAGGCCTGGCCGCCGCCGCCTTGCACAACCGCAATCGCCAAGTCGACGATATCCGTCTGTTCGAGCTTGGCATGGTTTTCCGCCAGGACGCCGCAGCGCTCAACCAGACGCGTCAGCTTGCCGGACTGCGCACCGGCCCGGCGGTACGCGTACATTGGTCAGAGCGTGCGCGAGACACGGATTTTTACGATATTAAACAAGATATTGAGGTGTTATTGCAGACCCTGCAGCAGGATGGGATTACGTTCGCACCTGCCGCTCATCCTGCACTGCATCCCGGACAGACGGCAGCCATCTTGTGCAATGGCGTGACGTTGGGTCACGTGGGCGCTCTCCATCCTGCTATCGGAGACCTGATGGGGTTCGATAAGCCTCTGTTTCTATTTGAAATAGACTGCGAAGACATGAATGCATCTGTGGCCGCACAATTTCATCCGATTTCAAAATTTCCGGCGGTTCGTCGCGACCTTGCGGTAGTGGTTGACGAGTCGATCAGTGCGGCTGCCTGTTTGGATGTTGCGCGCGAAGCCGCCGGCGGATTACTCCGTAACCTGCAGTTATTTGACGTGTATCGGGGCCAAGGTATTGATTCCGGCAAAAAAAGCCTGACCTTAGGCTTGATTTTTCAGACCCTTTCTAGCACTCTTACTGACGACGAGGTCGAGCAGGCGGTAAGGCGCGTGCTCGCGCAGTTGCGTGAGCGCGTT
>JAYWAC010000043.1:0-18790 GCA_043782755.1 Pseudomonadota bacterium
CTTCCGGCTGAACTCGGCGATCTGCTGTTTCAAGTGTTGTTCTACAGCCAGCTGGGTGAGGAACAAGGTTGTTTCAGTCTCGACGATGTGATGGCAGCCCTTGAGTACAAGCTCGTGAGCCGTCATCCCCATGTATTTGGCACTGCGCAGGTGATGGGTGCTGCGGCGGTCGCTGGAGCATGGGAAGCTCGCAAGGCGCAGGAGCGCAGCGCGCGCAATGCAGGCGCGACGGTCAGCGAACTCGATGATGTGCCGCAATCGCTACCGGCGCTCAGTCGAGCGCGCAAGCTGCAGAAGCGTGCTGCGCGAGTCGGATTCGATTGGCCCGACGTGTCCGGGCCATGGGCCAAGCTGCGCGAGGAAAGTGCTGAACTGGCGCAGGCCGCTGCGCAGGGCGAACCAGCAGAGATTGAAGCGGAACTGGGCGACCTGCTTTTTGCTGCGGTCAATCTGGCCTGTCATCTCGATATCGATCCGGAAGCGGCGCTGCGTGCGGCGAACCGCAAATTCGAGCGCCGATTCCGCCATATCGAGATCGCCATCGCGGCGCGCGGTGAACGACTGGAGGGGGTTGATCTCGCTACTTTGGACGGCTTGTGGAATGAGGCCAAACGCGCGGGTTTGTGAGCGTCAGGCAGAAAAAAAAGAGCGGGTGCCTAAAGACCTGTAACGAACCAAAGGGACGATTGCGAAGGGAGGTAATTCCTCGAATATTTCAGCGCAAGCGGTATGGCCTCTCTGCCGTCAGCGGTCGCGCTTGACGATGAAGTCCGCAATCATGGCCAGTGTCTCGCCGCGTTCGCCGAGCGGTGCGAGACTGGCGATGGCTTCGTCACATAGCCGACTTGCGGTGGCCTTGGCTTCGTCCATGCCCAGCAGGTTGGGATAGGTTGGTTTGTCACGATCAGCATCCGAGCCTTGCGGCTTGCCGATGACTTCGGTCGCGCCCTCGACGTCGAGGATGTCGTCCTGCACCTGAAACGCGAGGCCGATACAGGTCGCGTAGCGCTCCAACCGTTGGTCCAGATCCTCATCCTCGCTGCCGCTGGCGAGCAAGCCGAGCTTGACGCTGGCCCGGATCAGGGCACCGGTCTTGTGCTTGTGCATGTTCTCCAGCTCATCGAGCGTCAGCTTCTTGCCGACTGCTGACAAGTCCAGCGCCTGACCGCCGGCCATGCCGAGTGAACCGCTGGCCTGGGCCAGTACCTGGACCATTGCCAGGCGGCAGGCGCTAGTCAGCGTGCGGGCACTGACATGCAGCAGAGATTCAAAGGCCAGCGCCTGCAGTGCATCGCCAGCCAGAATGGCGGTCGCTTCGTCGAACTGGCGATGACAGGTCGGGCGGCCACGACGTAGGTTATCGTCGTCCATCGCCGGCAGGTCGTCGTGGATCAGTGAATAGGCGTGGATCAGTTCGACGGCTACCGCAGCCGGGTCGAGCAGGTCCAGAGAGACGCCTAGGGCCTGGCCGGTCGCATAGGTCAGCACCGGTCGAATGCGTTTGCCGGGTGCGAGCACGGCATAACGCATCGCCTCATGCAGGCGGGTAGGGGCCTGTTCGGCACGCGGCAGGAATCGGTCGAGGGCGTCGTTCGCGCGCGCGGCGAGGGGCGCGATGCGTTGTTCGAGGGTAGTCACGGGTGTTCAGCTTTCGTCGGGAAGTGCGAAGTCCTGCAGGGACTCCTGGTGGTTGTCAGTGGCCAGTTTCAGCACCTTCTGCTCCGCCGCGCGCAAGGCGCGCTGACAAGTGCGAGCCAGTTGCATGCCGCGTTCGAATTGCTTGATGGAGTCTTCCAGCGAGAACTCGCCTTGTTCCATCTTCTCGACCAGCGACTCCAGCTCGCCCATCGCCGCTTCGAAATCGATGGCAGGCTCCACCGGCTCGTTCTTTGCCACGCGCTAATCCCATTTGATGGCTCACGCGTTGACGCGAGCGCTTGATTGCAAGAGGCGGCGACTGTACTGAGGCCGCTTCGGTGGGTCAACGCCACGACAGCTTGACGCTCGCTTGCGCAGGCATTTAGACTCAGTCCAAGTTTAGACTTAGTCTAACTTGGCTCTTTCTATAAAAAGCTCACGAAAGATTCTTCTACGAGGAGGAACCCTGTCATGTCACTCAAAGGCACCCAGACCGAAGGCAACCTGAAGGCCGCCTTCGCCGGCGAATCCCAGGCCAACCGTCGTTACCTGTATTTCGCACAGAAGGCCGACGTCGAAGGCTACAACGATGTCTCCGCCGTGTTCCGCTCCACTGCAGAAGGCGAAACCGGCCACGCCCACGGTCACCTGGAATACCTCGAAGCGGTCGGCGATCCGGCCACCGGCAAGCCGATAGGCAGCACCTCGCTGAACCTACAGGCGGCCATCGCGGGTGAAACCCATGAATACTCGGACATGTATCCGGGCATGGCGAAAACCGCCCGCAGTGAAGGCTTCGACGAAATCGCCGATTGGTTCGAGACTCTGGCCAAGGCCGAGCGCTCGCACGCCAATCGCTTCCAGAAGGCACTCGACTCGCTGGGTTGATTACTAGCGGGTAACCGCCGAGGCAGAAGCCGGGCCCGTGCCCGGCTTCTTTTTCTGAACCGGGCACGAAGCAGGTCCAAGCTATGAACGAACGCAGCGGCGAACGTCGCGAGGGCTCTCTGGAAGCCCCGACCCGTCATCCCGTTCCCTGGCAGGAAGCAGAGTTCTATGACGAAGTCGCGCTCGATAAAGAACTCGAGCGGGTCTACGACATCTGCCATGGCTGCCGCCGCTGCGTGAGTCTGTGCAACGCCTTTCCGACCTTGTTCGATCTGGTCGATAACTCCAGCACCTTGGAAGTCGACGGTATCGCCAAAGCCGATTATGGCAAGGTCGTCGACCAGTGCTATCTGTGTGATCTCTGCTATATGACCAAGTGTCCTTACGTGCCGCCGCACGAGTGGAACGTCGATTTCCCGCACCTGATGCTGCGCGCCAAAGCCGTCAAGTTCAAAAAAGAAGGCGCGACCTTGCGCGACTACGTGCTGACCTCGACCGATGCGGTCGGCAAACTGGCTGGTATCCCGGTCGTCGCCGAAGTCGTCAACGCGGTCAATGCCAATGGTGTGGCACGCAAACTCATGCAGAGCGCCATTGGCGTGCATGCCGAGGCGCCGCTGCCGAAATTCCATAGCAATAACGCGCGCAAGCAGCTGGCCAAACGTCCATTAGCGACCAACACCGATGATCGCATCGCGCTCTATCTCACTTGCTATGGCAATCGCAACGCGCCGCAGACGGTCGCCGACATGGTGGCGGTGTTCGAGCATAACGGCGTGGCGGTCGAGTTGGTCGAGAAGGAAGTGTGCTGTGGTATGCCCAAGCTTGAGCTGGGTGACCTTGAGACCGTGGCTAAGCACAAGGACATCAATATCCCGCCGCTGCTGAAGCTCGCTGAAAGAGGGCTGCGTATCACCGCGCCGATCCCGAGTTGCGTGCTGATGTACCGCCAGGAACTACCGTTATTGTTCCCCGCAGACGAGCGCGTGCAGAAAGTGCGTGCCGCCTTCGTCGATCCCTATGAGTACCTCGTGAAGCGCCATCGCGCCGGCAAGCTGCGCACCGACTTCAAGGCGGGTATCGGCAAGGTCGCGTGGCACGCGCCCTGTCATCAGCGCGTGCAGAACATCGGGCAGAAGACCAAGGACATGCTCGAACTCGTGCCCGGTACCGAGGTGCTGGTCATCGATCGCTGCTCGGGCCACGACGGCACCTATGCGGTGAAGCAAGAGAATTATGCCTTCGCCCAGAAGATCTGTCGGCCCATCGTCAAACGTATCGGCGATGCCAAGGTCGACCATTACGTCAGTGATTGCCCGATGGCGGGCGAGTTGATCGAGCACGGTGTCAGCAATGGCAGTCATGCGACCTCGGCCTTCACCCTGTTAAAGCATGCTTACGGAATCTGACCACTCGCCATGCAAAAACTGACTCGCGCCGACCTGCTCACGCTGGAGGCCTATCACGAACAACGTGCCGACATGCGACGCGCGGTGCTTGCGCATAAGGGCAAGCGCAAGGTCTTCATCGGCCCCCACGCCGGTCTCTATTTCGAAGATCGCCTGACGGTGCAGTATCAGGTCCAGGAAATGCTGCGCGTCGAACGCATTTTCGCCAGCGCCGCCATCGAGGAGGAATTGGAGGCCTACAATCCGCTCATCCCTGATGGCGGTAATCTCAAGGCCACCTTCATGCTTGAGTACGAAGACGTCGCCGAGCGTCAAGCGGCGCTGTCGCAACTGCGCGGCGTCGAGAACCGGGTGTGGTTGGAGGTGCCTGGTCACGGCCAGGTGTTCGGCATCGCCGACGAGGATCTCGATCGTGCCGCTGAGGACAAAACGTCGGCCGTGCACTTTCTGCGCTTCGAGCTGCCGGTGGCTGCGATTATCGACTTCAGCCGAGGCGCGGCGGTCAAACTCGGCATCGATCATCCCGCCTACCAAGCCGAAGTCGTGCTGAGTTCGGCTGTGCGGGAGGCGCTGGCCGCCGATTTCACTTGAACGCGGGGAAGCGTTTCCCCGCCAGCAGGGCCTTTGGCATAATCGCGCCGGATTTTCCCCACGCCAACGTACGCGCCTCCGGCGCCATGGAAGCCAGCCCTTGAGTTCACGCTACGACGCTGCGGACATCGAAGTCCTGACCGGTCTTGAACCGGTACGTAAACGGCCGGGGATGTATACCGACACCTCGCGCCCTAATCACCTGATCCAGGAAGTGGTCGACAACAGTGTCGACGAGGCGATAGCCGGTCACTGTTCGCAAATCGATGTGACCCTGCACACCGACGGCTCGGTGACGGTCGGCGACAACGGTCGCGGGATGCCGGTAGACGAACATCCCGGCGAGAAGATCAGTGGCGTGGAAGTGGTGCTGACGCGCTTGCATGCCGGTGGCAAGTTCTCGCGCAAGAACTACAAATACTCGGGCGGCCTGCACGGCGTCGGTGTGTCGGTGGTCAATGCGTTGTCGAAAGCATTGGAAGTGCGAGTGCGGCGCGGCGGACGTGAACACATGATGTCCTTCCGTGGTGGCGAGACCCATACGCCCTTGCAGGAAGTCGGCACGGTCGGTGCGCGCAACACCGGCACGACTATCCGCTTCTGGCCTGATGAGAAATACTTCGACACGAGTAAATTCGCTTTGCCACGGCTCAAGCATCTGTTGCGCGCCAAGGCCGTGCTGTGTCCTGGCCTCACCGTCAAATTTCATGACGAAGCGAGCAGCGAGAAGATCGAATGGCAGTACGAACACGGCCTGGCTAGCTATCTGGCCGAGGCGCTGGAAGGTGCCGAGCTGGTGCCGTCCGAGCCCTTCACCGGCGATATCGAAGGCCCGCATGAACACGCGACCTGGGCTTTGCATTGGTGCGCCGACGAATTCGAACTGGTCACCGAGTCCTATGTGAATCTGGTGCCGACAGTGCAGGGCGGCACCCACGTTGCCGGTCTGCGCCAGGGCTTGCTGGAAGCGATGCGCGAGTTCTGCGACAACCGCAATCTTCTGCCGCGTGGTGTCAAGCTTGCGCCGGAGGACGTCTTTGAACGCTGCACCTACATCCTCTCGGTCAAACTTGAAGAGCCGCAGTTCTCCGGCCAGACCAAGGAGCGCTTGTCCTCGCGTGGCTGCGCGGCTTTCGTCACTGGCGTGGTGCGCGACGCCTTCAGTTTGTGGCTGCATCAGCATGTGGAGTCGGGCGAACGTATCGCTGAAATCGCCATCACTCGCGCCCAGCGACGTTTGAAAGCAGCCAAGGTGGTGCGCAAGCGCATCACGGGCAACGGCCCGGCACTGCCGGGCAAACTGGCCGATTGTTCGGGCCAGGAATTCGAACGTACCGAATTATTTCTGGTGGAAGGGGATTCCGCCGGCGGCTCGGCCAAGCAGGCTAGAGATCGCGAGTTCCAGGCCATCCTGCCGCTGCGCGGCAAGATTCTGAACACCTGGGAAGTGGAATCGGCGCAGGTGTTGGCGTCGAATGAAGTGCACGACATCGCCGTTGCACTCGGCATCGATCCTGGCATGCCCGATCTCACCAACCTGCGCTACGGCAAGGTCTGCATCCTGGCCGACGCTGATTCCGATGGACTGCACATCGCGACCTTGCTGTGTGCCTTGTTCGTGAAGCATTTCCGTTCGTTGGTCGAAGCCGGCCGCGTGCACGTCGCCATGCCGCCGCTGTTCCGCATCGACGTTGGCAAGGAAGTGTTCTACGCGCTCGACGAAGACGAGAAGAACGCCGTGCTGGATCGCATCGCGACGCAGAAGATCAAAGGCAAGATCAACGTGCAGCGCTTCAAGGGTCTGGGCGAAATGAATCCTCTGCAATTGCGCGAGACCACCATGGCCACCGCCACGCGTCGTCTGGTGCGGCTCAATATCGACAATCCCGAGGAATGCGAAGCCTTGATGGACATGTTGCTGGCCAAAAAGCGCTCCGGTGATCGACGCGCCTGGCTCGAACGCAAGGGCAATCTTGCCAGCGTCAATTGACGGGATAGAAGACCATGGCCGGCGGCGAAGATTCTTTCAATCTGGAACAGATCCCCTTAAGCGAATTCACTGAGCGCGCCTACCTCGATTATTCGATGTATGTGATTCTCGATCGCGCCTTGCCGCATATCGGCGACGGCCTGAAACCCGTGCAGCGGCGCATCATTTACGCGATGTCGGAGCTCGGGCTGGATGCCACCGCCAAGTTCAAGAAGTCGGCGCGCACGGTCGGTGACGTGATCGGCAAGTTCCATCCCCATGGCGACTCGGCCTGCTACGAAGCGATGGTGCTGATGGCGCAGCCCTTCAGCTATCGCTATCCCTTGGTCGATGGTCAGGGCAACTGGGGTTCGACCGACGACCCGAAGTCCTTCGCCGCGATGCGTTACACCGAGGCCAAGCTCACGCCCTATGCCGACGTGCTGCTCGGCGAGTTGGCGCAAGGCACGGCCGACTGGGTGCCGAATTTCGACGGCACCTTGGACGAGCCTTCCATCCTTCCGGCGCGTCTGCCCAATGTGTTGTTGAACGGTACCACCGGTATCGCGGTCGGCATGGCGACCGATATTCCGCCGCACAATCTGCGCGAAGTGGCGCGGGCCTGCATTCATCTGCTCGATGAACCCACGGCCACGGTCGCCGATCTCTGTAACTTTATTCCCGCGCCTGATTTCCCTGGGGGTGGCGAGATCATTACCTCTGCCGTTGATTTGCGGGCGCTCTATGAGACCGGCAATGGCACGGTGCGACTGCGTGCCAAGTACACGCAGGAGCAGGGCAATATCATCATTACGGCGCTGCCCTATCAGAGTTCGGGATCGAAGATCCTCGAGCAGATAGCGGCGCAGATGCAGGCCAAGAAGCTGCCCTTGATCGAAGACTTGCGCGACGAGTCCTCCCACGAGACGCCGGTGCGTCTGGTGCTGGTGCCGCGTTCCAATCGAGTCGATGTCGAACCCTTGATGCAGCATCTGTTCGCGACCACCGATCTCGAGCGTAATTACCGCGTCAATCTGAACGTCATCGGCCGCGACGGTCTGCCGGCGGTCTATAACCTGCGCGCGCTGCTGGTGAACTGGCTGGAATTCCGCATCACCACCGTGCAGCGTCGTCTGCAGTTCCGCCTCGACAAGGTGCTGGCCCGCCTACACGTGTTGGAAGGCTATTTGATTGCCTTCCTCAACATCGACGAAGTCATCCATATCATTCGCAGCGAGGAACATCCTAAGGCGGTGTTGATAGCGCGCTTCGCCCTGACCGATGTGCAGGCCGATGCGATCCTCGATCTGCGTCTGCGTCACCTTGCGCGCCTCGAAGAAATGCGTATCCGCAGTGAGCAGGCGGCACTCGAAAAAGAGCGCAAGGGCCTTGAGCAGATCCTCGGATCGAATAAGCGTCTGCGCAATCTGGTGCGCGACGAAATCGGCGCTGATAGTGAGCGTTTTGGTGACGAACGCCGTTGCGAAGTGATCGAGCGGGTGGCGGCCCAGGCCTTGGCCGAGACTGATCTCGTGACCGCCGAGCCGGTGACCGTGGTGTTGTCGTGCAAGGGCTGGGTGCGCGCGGCCAAAGGCCATGAACTCGATCCGCGTGAGTTGAGTTTCCGCAGCGGCGATGAATATCAGGCCGCAGCGCGTGGCAAGAGCAATCAGAACGCTGTGTTCTTCGATTCGACAGGCCGTGCCTACACCTTGCCGGCCCACGGTCTGCCGTCGGCGCGCGGCCTGGGTGAGCCCTTGTCGGGTCGACTCACGCCGCCAGAAGGCGCGACCTTCGCGGGTGTGGTGATGGCTGGTACGCGGCCGTGGGTCTTGTTGGCTTCCGATCACGGCTATGGTTTCGTCGCCGAGGTAGACGAATTGATGACCAAGAATCGCGCCGGCAAGGCGGTCTTGAGTCTGGGCGCGGGCGCACGTGTGTTGTCGCCGGTCGCTTTCGACAAGCCCGATGAGGAATGGGTGGCCTGCGCCACTAACAGTGGTCATCTGCTGGTATTTCTGGTCGCCGAAATGCCGCGTATGGCGCGCGGCAAGGGTCAGAAGATCATGCAGATCCCAGCCACCAAACTGCGTTCGCGCGAAGAGATCATGCAGGCCATCACGGTCTTGAAGCCGGGCCAGGAACTGCGCATTTATTCAGGCAGTCGCCACCTGACTTTGAAGGATGCCGATCAGCAGCATTACGTGGCCGAGCGCGCACGACGCGGATTGAAACTGACACGCGGTTTTCAGCGCGTCGATCGGATTGAGGCGGTGGAGTAGGGGTGGGATAAAAAAGGCGGGCCGGCGCAAGCGCCGGCCCGCTAGGATGAACGGACCAGGGAGGGTAGGGATGTTCCGTTCACAACCCTGTATCGTCCTCAACGGCGCGACCCTTTAATCTTTTTTTGAAGCTTGCCGCACTGAGCTTGCGGCGCGCAGGCCGCCAAGCGATTAGAGCGACTCGGGCGTGGCGACTTCCGCGAGTGGCAACTTGCTGTCAGCGCCCGGCACTTCACGCACGAAACGCGGCACCAAATACCCTGGTAACAGCCCGCGCAATGCGCGCTCGAGTCGACTCGCGTGCTCATCACCGGCGTCGAAATGGGCCGTGCCGCGCACGCGATCCAGCATGTGGACGTAATAGGGCAACACGCCCGCCGCGAATAGCGTCTCGGACAAGGCCGCGAGGGTGGCAGCGTCATCGTTGATATCTTTCAACAACACCGCCTGATTCAGTAGTGTCACACCCGCGCGATCTAGTGCGTTAAGCGCGGTGCGCACCTCGTCATCGATCTCTTGGGCGTGATTGGCATGGATCACCAGTACCGATTTCAGCCGTGAACCGCCGAGCAGGTCCAGTAGCCGTGGTGTGATGCGTGCCGGCAGCACCACCGGCAGGCGCGAATGAATACGTAAGCGCGTGAGATGGGGTAGATCTGCGAGTTTGGCGAACAGCGAGCCTAGCGCAGCGTCGTCCAATACCAAGGGATCGCCGCCGCTCAGGATGACTTCACTTAAAGACTTGTCGGCGGCGAGTGCGGCCAGGGCGTCGGCCAGGGCGCCGCTGCCGACACTTTCCGCGTAGGGGAATTCACGACGGAAGCAATAGCGACAATGGATGGCACAAGCGCCCGTGACCATCAACAGCGCGCGGCCGCTGTATTTGCGCATGAGACCACCGTCGGCAAAGTAGCCCGCCTCACGCAAAGGGTCGGCACTGTACCCAGCGACTTCGATGGCTTCCGTCGCGAGGGGCAGCACCTGGCGCAGTAGCGGATCGGCCGCGTCGCCTGAGTGCATGCGGGCCGCGAACGCACGGGTGACACGGAAGGGAAAATCGCTGTGCGTGGCCAGAGTGAACGCGCTCGGGTCGAGGCCGAGGTCGATGAGCAGCCGCTGTGGGTCGCGATAAGCATCGCGAAGCTGCGCCCGCCAGTCCGCCGTCTCCACCACCTGCTGGCTTCGCGCTATCATACCGGCCGCCGAAATTCTGGAAACACCAAGGTCTATGGCCACTTACAGCACGAACCAGTTCAAGCCCGGGCTCAAGCTCATGTTTGACGGTGATCCCTACACCATCATCGACAATGAATTCGTCAAACCTGGTAAGGGGCAGGCATTCAATCGTATCAAAATCCGCAATCTCAAGACTGGCCGCACGATCGAAAAGACCATGAAGTCCGGCGACACCGCCGAAGGTGCCGACGTGGTCGATCTCGAACTGCAATTCCTCTATACCGACGGCAGCGAATACCACTTCATGAACACGACCAGCTTCGACCAGCTCATCGCGTCGGCCGCAGCCATGGGCGATGCGGCGAAATGGCTGAAGGGTCAGGAGATGTGCCAGGTGACGTTGTGGAACGATGCACCGCTCGCAGTCTCGGCGCCGAACTTCGTGGTGCTGCGTATCGTCGAGACCGACCCTGGTTTGCGTGGTGACACCGCGACGGGCGGCACCAAACCGGCCAAGATGGAAACCGGCGCGGTGGTCAAAGTGCCGCTCTTCATCGAGCAGGGCGATCTCTTGAAGATCGACACCCGCACCGGCGAATACGTCTCGCGCGCCAAGGAATAAGCGCGCAGATGCCGCAGGATTGGCGGCCCAGTGCGTCGCCGTCGACGATGCGCCGACGCGCCGCGATCGTTGCCGCCCTGCGCGCCTATTTCGACGCGCAGGGTGTGTGCGAGGTCAGCACGCCGCTGCTCTCGCCGCAGGCCACCACCGAACCGACCCTCGGCAATCTCGGCGTCAACAATCCCTTTGACGCCGAACTAGGTTGGTATCTGCGCACCTCGCCGGAATCGGCTATGAAGCGTCTGGTGGCCAGCGGCAGCGGTGATATCTATCAACTGGGACCAGTGTTCCGCGCCGATGAGCGGGGTCGCCATCATCTGACCGAGTTCACGCTGCTGGAGTGGTATCGCGTTGGCTTTGGGCTCGAGCAATTGATGGACGACGTCGAGGGCGCTATCGGTGCGGCAGGCTTCACACGTCCGCTCACGCGGATGGCCTATGGCGATTTGTTTACTCGCCATCTCGGCGTGCAACCTCATGGCCTCGCGACCGCGACGCTGACCCAGCTGGTGGCCGCACAAGACATGGTGCTGGCGCCAGCTGATCAAGCCGACCGTGCGTTTCTGTTCGACTGTCTTTATGCCTGCGTACTCGAACCCGTCTTGAAGAATCTGGGTGCGGTGTTTCTGTACGACTTTCCCGTCGAGCTGCGCGCCTATGCGCGACTGACGGACGGGCCGCCCGCTGTCGCCGCGCGTTTCGAATTGGTGGTTGATGGCCTCGAACTCGCCAATGGCTATCACGAAATTATCGATGCGCAGGAGCAGGCTCGCTGTTTCGCGGCCGAGAACGCCACTCGTCATGGGCGTGGCCTGTTCCTGGTGCCGCCCGACGCTGGCTGGCTCGCGGCATTGGCCAGCGGCCTGCCGGCCTGCGCTGGCGTGGCCTTGGGTGTCGAGCGTCTGTTGATGGTGCTGGGGCTCGGTCATCCCATCGATGCGGTCAGCTTGTTCGCGCGCGAGTTGGACAAATAAGCGCCCGGCGTGGCCTCAAGTCTTACATGAACTTAACAATTTCGATTTTTTTGAATCAGTAACTTAAGTAAACTACCTGAACCTATACCTGATCCACGGACCGCGACTGCGCAGATGGGCGTCTACCAGATCGACAAATTGATGGGCGAAGCACGTCATCTCGCGGCGGAGTATCGCCGCGCGACCGGCAAGACGCTGGCCATCAGCGGTGAGATAGCCATCAGCGATGCCATCACCTTGCTCGGTCTCGAGCCTGCGCCGGGTGATGCCGAAGGTTACGACGCAGTCCGTCCCATCGAGGGCGGCGCGGAAAAGCTGCAGATCAAGGCGCGTGCCGTGTTTGACGACTCGCGCCGGCCCCACCGTCTGGGGCAGCTCAAGCTCGACAAGGATTGGCACGCCGTGCTCTTGGTCTTGATGGACGAAAACTACGAGCCGGTCGAAATCCACGAGGCCCGCCGTGCGCCGCTGGAAGCAGCGCTGGTCGAGGCCAAACCGAACAAGCGCGGCACGGTTTCCGTCGGCCGCTTCAAGATGATCGGTCGCTGCCTGTGGAGCCGTGAAGGCGCGGCTGACCTCGCCGCGCGTTGAGTTCCTCGCGCAGCGTTGACGGGGGGGCACCCGCTATCAGCAGCGCCATGCTGCTCGGCGTCGGTGGTCCCTTTGAGCGAGAACTTGCAGGCTTTCAGCCGCGCGACGTGCAGCAGGAGATGGCGAGCGTGGTGGCCACCACCTTGGCACGCCGCGAAGTGTTGGTCTGCGAAGCCGGCACTGGCACCGGCAAGACTTTCGCCTATCTGGTGCCGGTATTGGCTTCGGGTCTCAAGACCATCATCTCGACCGCGACCAAGACACTGCAAGACCAGCTCTTCCATCGCGATCTGCCTATAGTCTGTCGTGCCCTCGGCACCGACAGCGACATCGCCCTGCTCAAGGGCCGCCAGAACTACGTGTGTCTCTACCGTTTGGAGCGGGCGGCGGTCAGTGCCGAGGTCGATGCGCGGCGTCTGCCCCTGCTAGCGGCCATGCAGCGCTGGGCCGAGCAGAGCGACAGCGGTGATCTTGAGGAGGTGCGCCTGCTGGATGATGACCCGCAGCTGCGCAGCGTGGTGACTTCGACCACCGACAACTGCCTGGGCCAGGATTGTCCGCGCTACGACCAATGCTTCGTCGTACATGCGCGCCGCACTGCGGCGGCGGCCGACGTGGTGGTGGTCAACCATCACCTCTTGTTCGCCGACCTCATGCTACGCGAGACCGGCTTCGCCGAGTTGCTGCCGAATGCCGACGCCATCATTCTCGACGAAGCGCACAAGCTGCCAGAGATCGCCTCGACCTTCTTCAGTCACAGCCTATCGGCGCAACAGGTCGCGAGTTTGAGTCGCGACGTGCGCGTCGGCGCCGACGACGAGGCGCCCGACATGCCGGCCTTGAAAGCTGCGCTGGCCAATCTCGATCTGGCGCTGGCGATGCTGCGCCAGGCCTTGGGGGTGAGCATGCGACGCAGCGACTGGGCGACCCTGCGCGAGGAGCACGGCATCGTCGAGGCCACCAGCGCTTTCGGCGCGGCCTTGAGAGAACTGGACGAGCTTCTTGAACTGGCTGCAGTACGCGGCAATCTGCTGGCCAATTGCAGCGAGCGCATGCAGTCCCTGCGCATGCGCTGGGATGCCTTTAGCGCCTCGGCCGATGAGGAGCGAGTGCGTTGGGTGGATGTGGCCCAGCGCAATTTCACTTTCTACGACACGCCGGTGTCGGTGGCCTCGGAATTCGCCGGCCACCTCGACAGCTCACAGGCCGCCTGGATCATGACCTCGGCGACGCTCGTGGTCGAAGGGCGTTTCGATCACTTTCTCAACGCGCTTGGCATTCGCGCAGCACGCCAGGAGCTGTGGGCGAGTCCCTTCGACTATGCCAATCAGTCCTTGCTCTATATCCCACCTTTGCAACGCGAACCGCGGGTCGAGGGTTTTGAACGCGAATTGGTGGACGCCGCCCTGCCGGTGTTGCGTGCTAGTCGCGGTCGCGCCTTCTTTCTGTTCACCAGTTATCGCTCGCTCGATCTGTGCGCGGCCATGCTGCGTGTCGAACTCGATTACCCGCTGCTCATTCAGGGCGAGGCGCCGCGCAGCGAACTGTTGCGCCTTTTCCAGACCACTGACAATGCCGTGCTGCTCGGCACCGCGACTTTCTGGGAAGGCGTGGACGTGCGCGGCGAGCGCTTATCGCTGGTGATCATCGACAAGCTGCCCTTTGGCGTGCCCGACGATCCGGTGGCGCGCGCGCGCAACGCGGCGATTGCAGCGGCCGGCGATAATCCCTTCACCAGCCTGACCTTGCCCGAAGCCATCACCACCTTGAAGCAAGGCGCGGGGCGCTTGATCCGCGATGTCGCCGATCACGGCGTGTTGATGATCGGCGACATCCGCCTGCGCCGTAAGTCCTATGGCCGCGCCTTTCTCAATTCACTGCCGCCCATGCCTATCACTGACCAGCTCGCTGACGTCGAGGGCTTCTTCGCCGCGCGTTGAACGATGCCGTGGCCGGCGCCCTGCGGCTATACTCCCGAGCCCGTCAGGCCGTCGAGAATGCCGCATGCAACAACGCGAAGCGATGATCGAGAAGACCCGCGTCATGCTCGCCATGCAGAACGAGATGAACAGCCATGTCGACAGCGACTGGCTGGAGCGTGAGCGCGAGTGGTATCGCGCCCTCTGGATCGAATGCGCCGAGTTGATGGAGCACTACGGCGGCTGGAAATGGTGGAAACATTCGACGCCGGATTTCCCCCAAGTGGTGCTGGAAATCGTCGACATCTGGCATTTCGGTCTAAGTCTGCGCATCGATAACAGCGGTGACTACCGCCGCATCGCGACCAACATCATCGATGATTGGTATAGCGCGCCGCCGCCGCTGCCCTTCCTCGAAGAAGTCGAACGCCTGGCTTTCGCCGCAGTCGGTGAACGGCGCTTCGCGGTCGGCTCAGTGCGCAATCTGCTGACTGCTTGTGAGCGCGACTTCGACGATCTCTATCGCAGCTACGTCGCCAAAAATGTACTCAACATGTTCCGCCAGGACCACGGCTACAAGCGCGGCGATTACATCAAGATCTGGAATGGGCGCGAGGACAACGAGGTCTTGAGCGATTTGCTCAACGAACTGGACAGTTCCAAGGCGGGGTTTCGTGACGCCGTCTATCAGGCTTTGGGTGAGCGTTATGCGGAAGCGCAGCGGGGAGAATAGGTCTAGCCCTTAGACACAGCCAGGTACCAGCTCGTGTGGGTCAGACTTCAGTCTGACATTCGAGACCAGACTCACTGTCCATAGCTCGGCGACGAGTGTCAGACTGAAGTCTGACCCACAATGAAGACCATACAAGAGGAGCGGCGAGCACAGCGCTACTGCGCCTCCAACCACCGCTCCGCATCCAAGGCCGCCTGACAACCCGCGCCAGCCGAGGTAATAGCCTGACGATAAACCGGGTCGGCGACATCGCCAGCGGCAAACACGCCCGGCACGCTGGTCTGGGTAGCGAAGCCATGACCGCTGCCGCCGCCGACCTTGATATATCCCCCGTCCATATCGAGCTGGCCGCTGAAGATGCCGGTGTTCGGTTGATGGCCGATAGCGATGAAGGTGCCGTGTACGGCGATGTCCTGGAAGCTGTTCTGCTTGACATCCCGCACGCGCACGCCGGTCACGCCGCCAGCATCGCCCAGCACTTCGTCCAGCACGCTATTCCACAGGATCGAAACATTACCACTTTGGGTCTTGGCCTCCAGACGGTTGCTCATGATCTTCTCGGCGCGGAAACGCTCACGCCGGTGCACGACCGTCACATGGGAGGCGATATTGGACAGATACAAGGCTTCCTCGACCGCAGTATTGCCGCCGCCGATCACGGCTACCGGTTTGTTGCGATAGAAGAAGCCGTCGCAGGTCGCGCAGGCGGACACGCCCTTGCCTTTGAAAGCTTCTTCCGACGGCAGGCCGAGATACTTGGCCGAAGCGCCGGTCGCGATGATCAAGGCGTCGCAGGTATAGATGCCGTTGTCGCCCATGAGTGTGAAGGGGCGGACATCGAGCTTGGCGCTGTGGATGTGGTCATGTACGAGCTTGGTGCCGAAGCGCTCGGCATGTTTTTTCATGCGTTCCATAAGCTCGGGGCCGAGCACGCCCTGGTCGTCGCCGGGCCAGTTGTCGACGTCGGTGGTAGTCATCATTTGGCCGCCCACTTCGACGCCAGTGATGAGGACGGGTTCGAGCGCGGCACGCGCGGCGTAGACGGCGGCGGTATAGCCGGCCGGGCCCGAACCGACAATGAGTAAACGATGGTGTGTGGTGGTAGTCATGAGGTGAATCCTAGCATCATCGCGGCGCGCGGCCGGCGTGTCTCTCGGCTTTATACTTGCGCCTTCTCAACACCACCGACGAGAGCACGCCATGACTGACACCCACGCCCTTCCTTCCGACATGCAGGCCGTGAGCGTCGCGCAACCGGGCGGACCAGAAGTCCTGCTGCCGGTGCGCATACCGCTGCCGGTGCCGCGCGCCCATGAAGTGCTGATCGAAGTCCATGCCGCCGGTGTCAATCGTCCCGACTGCCTGCAGCGCGCCGGCCATTACCCGGTGCCCAGCGACGCGAGTCCGCTGCCGGGTCTCGAAGTGGCGGGGGTGGTCGTGCTATGCGGCGCGGAAGTGACGCGCTGGAAGCGCGGCGATCGCGTGGTGGCCCTGACCCATGGCGGCGGCTACGCCGAATACTGTGCGGCCCATGAAGGCCATTGCCTGCCGTGGCCGGCCGGTCTCGATGCCGCCTACGCCGCGACCCTGCCCGAGACGCTCTTCACCGTGCACCACAATCTCATTGAACGGGCGCGCCTGGCACGCGGCGAGACGGTCTTGATCCACGGCGGCAGCAGCGGTATCGGTACGACTGCTATTCAGGTCGCCAAGGCCTGGGGCGCAAACGTCATTACCACTGCCGGCAACGCCGAGAAGGTCGACTATTGCAAGCGCATGGGTGCTGACCACGCCATCAATTATCGCGAGGGAGATTGGGAAGCGCAGGTCAAAGATCTGACTAAGCCGCGCGGCGTGGACGTGGTGTTGGATATGGTCGCCGGCCCCTATGTGATGAAGAACCTGCGCCTGCTCGGTAACGATGGCCGCTACGCCATGATCGCCTTCCTCATGGGCTCGACCACCGAGATCAATTTCGCCTACCTGCTGCCCAAGCGCCTGACCATCACCGGCTCGACCCTGCGTCCGCAGCCGACAGAACGTAAAGCCGCCATCGCGCGCGCCGTCGAGAAAGATTTCTGGCCGCTGGTAGCGAGTGGCAAGCTCGTTACTCACATCCACGCCCATTTCCCATTGACCGGCGCGGCCGATGCCCATCGGATGATGGAGGCCAGTGATCACATGGGTAAGCTGGTGTTGGATGTGAAGGGTTGAGGGGATCGCCAATGCCCTGACGAGATAGCAAATTCGCGGGTATGTTTGGCGGGCGTTGGCCAATATCATAGGGCGACTTTATATCAAGCCCGGATTGCCCTGATGTCCCCATTTCTGTGCCGCGTGACCGTCGCGGCCGTGCTGCTCCTTGCCTTGCTCCTGACTGCTTGCCAGCCTCCTGCGCCGCCGCCAGCTGCGGGGCCGGCCGCCGCGCCGCCGCCGGTGAGCGTGGCCGCCGCGCTCACGCAGGACGTGCAGGACAGCGACGAATTCGCCGGTCGTATCGAGGCCATCGAGGCGGTCAAGGTGCGCGCGCGGGTCAACGGCTATCTCCAGAAAGTGCTGTTCAAGCCTGGCACCGAGGTCAAGCAGGGTGCGGTCTTGTTCGAGATCGACCCGCGACCCTTGGCCGCCAAGGTCGCCGAAGCCGAGGCCGCGCTGGCCGCGACCTCGGCCCAGCTCGACTTGGCCAAGCTCGAAGCCAAGCGTCAGAACCAGATGCTCGCCACCCAAGCCACCAGCCGTCGCGAGTTCGAGGCTGCGACGGCCCTGGTCAAGAATCTGGAGGCGACCGGCGCCGCCAATCGTGCCACCCTTATCAACGCACGGCTCAATCTCGAATTCACCCATGTCACCGCGCCGATCAGCGGTCGCGCCGGCAAGGACGAGATCACGGTCGGTAATCTGGTGCAGGGCGAGAATGCCGATTCGCCGGTGCTGACCACCCTGGTCTCGGTCGACCCGATCTACGTATCGTTTGAGGCTGACGAACGGGCCTTCTTGAAATACATTGCGCCGACCCGTGGCCAGTCGCTGCCGGTCGGCGTCGGGCTCATCGACGAAACCGGCTTCCCCCACCAAGCCAAACTCGAATTCGTCGACAACAATATCGACGCCGCGAGTGGCACGGTGCGTATGCGCGCTGTGCTCGACAACCACGAGCGACGCTTCACGCCGGGCTTGTTCGCGCGCGTGCGGCTCGAAGCCGCGAGCGGCGCACGGCGCGTGGTGGTGGTCGCCGACCGCGCTATCGGCACTGATCAAAACAAGCGCTTCGTGCTGGTGGTAGGCGATGACAAGATCGCTGCCTACCGCGAGGTACACATCGGTCGCAAGGTCGGCAATCTGCGCATCATCGAGAGCGGCCTTGAGGACGGCGAGGTGATCGTGGTCAATGGTCTGCAACGGGTCCGGCCCGGCGCGCCGGTGACACCGAGCACGGTGCCGATGGAGGAGACGGCCCAGACGCCGGCTTCCGCGCCGGCGGGGACTTGAGTCTATGAACGTCTCGCGCGCGTTCATCGATCGCCCGATCTTGGCGGGCGTGTTGTCAGTGGTGGTGTTTCTCGCCGGCCTCATCGCGATTCCCTTTTTACCGGTGTCGGAATATCCAAACGTGGTGCCGCCCTCGATCGTGGTCAGCGCCACCTATCCGGGCGCCAATCCCAAGGTCATCGCCGAAACCGTCGCTGCGCCGCTCGAAGAACAGGTCAATGGCGTGCCGGGCATGCTCTATATGTCGTCGATGGCGACCGCCGACGGCGTGCTCCAACTGCGTGTGACCTTCAAGGTCGGCACCGATCCTGATCTCGCCGAGAACCAGGTGCAGAACCGCGTGCAGCGTGCGTTACCTCGTCTGCCGACCGAGGTGCGCCAGATCGGTGTCACCACCCAGAAGCAGTCGCCCAACCTGACCATGGTCGCGAATCTGGTTTCGACCGATGGTCGCTACGACGAACTCTATCTGCGCAATTATGCGGTGCTGAATCTCAAGGACGATTTAC
>JAYWAC010000044.1:0-18730 GCA_043782755.1 Pseudomonadota bacterium
ATCTCACCACGCCTATCGCCGAACTGATCCCTGAATTCGGCCGCGCCGATAAGCAAGCTATCAACGTCTATCATCTGCTCACCCAGACCGGCGGTCTGCTGATAGACACGCCCGGCGTGCCACCGCAAGTGATCGCCAATCTCGAACACTACGCGGCCTGGACCTTCGATCGACCGGCGTCCTGTCGTCCCGGCGAACAGGTCGCCTATTCGGTGCTGGTCGCGCACTCGGTGTTGGGTTTGTTCATGCAGCGCGCGAGTGGGCGGTTGTTCAGTGAACTCATGCAGGAACAATTGTTCGCGCCGCTCGCCATGCGCGACACAGCCTTTGGCCCGCGCGCCGATTTGATGGCGCGTCGTTGTCCCTTGCAGCCGGCGTCTTATCTGTTATCACTCGACTATCACCACGCCGGCACCATCGCCGCCACCCATATTGCGCGTATCACGGGCTACGCCACCCATCCCCTCTCGGTGGTGCCAGGCGGCGGTGCGTTCTCCACCATTGACGACATGTTTCGTTTTACCGAGATGTTGCGCCGAGGCGGCGAACTGGACAGCCAGCGCATTCTGTCGCCTGCCATGCTTGAACTGTTGTCGCGTAACCATACCGGCGAGATGCCGAATCAGGTTTTCAAATGGCTGTTCGCCGGCCGGCACTGGGTGGAATGCCCGGCCTATCTCGGGCTTGGCTTCTGGGGCCGCGGTGAGAAGCCGACGCCAGGGCCTTTCGGTGATCTCAATTCGCCGCGAACTTTCGGCGGCATCGGACGTGGCACGACTTTGTTCTGGGTAGACCCGGCGCGGGATCTCAGCCTGGTATTGCTGACCACAGGCTTGATGGACGAGGCGGATAATTTCGTGCGTTATCAGACGCTGTCGGATCTGGTGGTATCGTCGTTGGTGGCCTGAGGAACCTGTGACGATTGTAGGTTCGACTTCAGTCGGACATTCAACATCAGGCCCACTGCCCTACACCTTCCAGCGCAACTCCAGCGCCGGCATGCTCGCCACAATCCCGCCGTTGGTGTGCAACGCGGATTCATCAAGGATCTCGAAATCCGGAATACGCTTCAGCCATTCCTGCAGCGTAATGACCAGCTCGCTGCGGCCAAGAATCGCGCCCGGGCAGCGATGAATACCATGACCAAAAGTCGCAAGTTGCACTGTGCGGCGATTGGGATCGACGCGCAGTGGGTCGGGAAAGATGTCGGGGTCGAGGTTATAGACCATGGTGGCAGCGGTGATCATGTCGTCGCGCTTGAGCGTCGTGCCTTCAAGCTCCATGTCACGACGCACGCGGCGACTCATCACGACGATGGGAAAGCGTCGCGTGAATTCCGTCGCCGCGCCCTGTAAGCGTGCCGCATCGGTCAACAGCAAATGCCGTTCTTGCGGATGACGTGCGAGATAGGCGAGCACGAAGACCAGTAACGAAGCGACGGTATCGAGGCCGGCCATGCATAAATGGATGGCGGCGCCGACCGCTTCCTCGTTGGAGATGCGCACACCGTCCACTTCGAGATTGGCTATCGCGCTCAGCATGTCGCCACCATCGCCGCCACGGCGGCGTGCCAGCACCGGTGCCAGATAATCCGCCAGTGCATTGAAGGCCTGTTGACGCGCGATCACATCGGCGCCACGCACGGTCTCGGCCGTCCATTCGGCCAGCATCTCTCGATCAGCGAGCGGCAGGCCGACCAGATCGAGGAAGACGCTCAAGGGCAGCACATCGGCGAAGTCGCGCACCGCTTCGCAACGACCGCGTTGTTGAAAGCCTTCGATCAAGGCGATGGCACGCGCGCGGATCGCCGCTTCGTTGTCGCGTACCACGCGTGGTGAGAGGCCGACGTTGAGAAACTGTCGGTACTGGCTGTGCGCGGGTGGGTCTTTGATCAAGGCGCCTAGCGGTTGCTGTGCGCCTTCGGCGCGCGGCACGCCGAAAGAGTCGACCGAGAAATGATCCGAGTCGGCATAGATCTGCAAGACATTGGCGCCGCGCGTCACCACCCAATGGCCGCCATTGCGCGGCGTCCAGATCAGGGGATAAGTCATGTCATTACGAAAGCGCAGCCAGGCTTCGAAATAATCTTCGCCGGGGGCATGGGGTGCGTAGATATCGAAGTCGACCACACGCTCCGGCGGGACGTGGTCTGGGAGTGCGAAGTGGGTGTCGAGTGATCGCAATGCGTCGTTCATGGTCAGTCTCCCCCGAGGTTGGGCTCAGTCTACAGGGCCCTTGTCGACAGGCGCCATGAGCTTGGTGCCGCGACGCTGAGCCCGTGTCTATTTGGGGGCACGCTGCCCACTGGATGGTGTGGGTGCGATGACAGAGGGGGCAAGCCCCGCGACTACTTTATGGCCTGAGTTCCCGCCGCTCGTCGCGCCCGCACGATGCCGTAGATGCTGATGGCTATCCACGCCATTTCGATGATGAAGGACGATAGATTGAAGTCGTAGATGAGCGAGACGGTAATCATGAGCGATCCGACGAGGTTGACCAGTGAATAGCCCACCGACTGTCCCGACCAGCGCTCGGTTTGCAGCAGGAAATAGGCGACCAGGATCAGCATCACGCCGCCGCTGCCGACCACGTCGTACCAGGCGATGTTCATGGCTGCCCGGCGCGCGCCAACAGGCGATCGAATTGATTAGCGAAGGCCTGCCGGTCTTTCTGATCGAGTGGCGGCGGGCCGCCGCGCACCAGCCGCGAGGAGCGCAATTCATCGAGCATGTCGCGCACCGCGAGCCGTTCGCCGATGTTCTCCTTGGTGTAGAGCGTGCCGCGCGGATTGAGCGCCAGTGCGCCCTTGGCGATCACACCCGCCGCGAGTGGAATGTCGGCGGTGATCACCAGATCGCCGACTGCGACGGCGTTCTCGATGTATTTGTCGGCTTCATCGAAGCCGCCGGGCACACGCACGCTACGCACCTGGGGCGAGGGCGGCAGGCTCAAGCTCGCATTGGCGACTAGGGTGGTGGCAATCGCGCGGCGCTCGGCGGCCCGCAGAATGATGTCCCTGATCATGCGCGGACAGGCGTCCGCATCGACCCAGATATGCATAGCAACTGTTCAGCGCTTCAATTCGTAGACGTCCTGGAATGTCTCGAATTCACGCTTCCAGTCCATATGGTGATCGCCGCGTGCATTCTGATCGACGAAGTTGGTCAGGCGGTACATCCATTGATTGAGTGACTGCCATTCGGCGATGTCGTGATCTTTACTCGCGGCCCGATTGTCGTGGTCCTGGTTCATGACCTGGCAACGACCGATTTCCAACATCAGGACATTCATCTGTTGAGCAACCGCCTTCATATCGACCTTGGCACTGTCAACATAGGCCGGCTTGAGCGTGGCCTGCACGGTCTTTGGCGCCGAATCCAGTGAATGACCGCAGGGCGGTGCCGGCTGTTGCTCGACGGCCACGACAGTGGTATTGACGAAGGCCGTGATCGATAGCAACACCAACCACGGCAGCGACAGCGTCGCAAAAACTCCCCTTGATGACATTCGATGCTCTCCTGGTGGTCTCAATCGGAAATCCAATGGCGCGAACAGACTATCAGCGCTTGACCTGGTATTCGTCGTGGCAGGCCTTGCAGATCTTGACCGTATCGCTGAATAAGAGGCGCGTCTGCGCATGATCGCCGCGCGCCGCGACCTTGGCCAGTTCAGCGCTGGCGCTTGCCAGATCTTGCATGCGTTTCTTGAAGTCGTCCTGGTGTTGCCAGAGCTCTGCTTTGGCGCGGGACTTGGTCTGCGCGGTATCGAGTGTGAAACCTTCCAGCGCCATCGGTGCGAGGATCGATGCACGCGACGCGAGCAAGGCGCAACGCGCGTCGTCGAATTGGATATCACCCTTGATCATTTTGCCCAGCGGGCCGATGTTCCAGGCCATCGCGACCATGATGCCTTGGCGATAGGCGACCGCATGTTCAGGCTCTTCTTGAGCGCGCGCGTTGTGCGCGCTCAGCAAGCCGCCAGACACGGTGAGGGCGAGGCCAAGCAAGACCGTGTGGCATGATGGGCGCATGGGGTTTATGTCCTGCACAACTTGATGAGCAGGGCTACCATACCAGCACTCGCGGCCATCAGCACGGCGGTCAGTCAGGGACTCGCGCGGTGCCCAGGCGGGGTAGTGACGGGCAAGCTGCGATAGCCGCTGATCATGGCGCGCGTCAGCTGCTCGCCCTTGCGCAGACGGTGATAGACGATGGCCAACACATGCACCGCAACCAGACCCACCAGCGACCAATGGTATAGACGCGTCGGCAGATCCCACACCAGGGCCGCTCGCAGATTCTTCGTGTCGCGGCGCTCGCTCAGATCGCGAGCCCTGTGCCGTCGGCGAACTGGCGCATGCAGAAGTAATCACGCCATTCTGTGATCTTGTCGCCGCGTACTTTAAAAGCCCCCGCGACCGGCAGTGGAAAGGCGCGGCCAGCGGGCGGCGCGAAATGATCGAGTCTTTCGTTGAACACATAGTCGCCGACGCAGGCCTGCTGCAAGGTCTCAATGCGCACCGGACCTGTGATCTGGAAAAAGCCCAGCAGGGTGTCACGCACCCCTTGCGGGCCGTGCACCGGTGGCAAGGGCATGTTCTGGTAAACGCAATCATCAGCGATGTAACGCAGCGAGGCTTCTACGCCCTCGTCGTTGAGAGCTTGGCAGAACGCGTTGACGACTTGTTCCGGGGTCATGACATAGTCCTCTAGGTGGCGTTGAAGGGTGGCGCCGGCTGCCGCAGCTCGATTATTGAACGAAGCGGTGCACGTCGTCACGGCCGGCGCGCGGCTTGCTTTCCCAACCTGCGCCACTCACCATGACGACCTGCCATTCGGATGAATTCTCGACGATGCGTAGTGCCTTCAGGCTGCATCCTGCAGCCTTGTGTCTGCCCTTGTGTGTCTTGTTGTCGGGCTGTCTCGCGCCCGCGCTGTTGATGCCGAGCCCGGCGCGATTGATGTGGGCGCTACTCAAACCTCTGGTCGGTCTCGACCCCAATGTCGTGCATCTCTACGATCAGCCGCTGATCAAGGAGCGCATGACAGCTTTGCTCGGGCCGAATTATGGCACCGCCATGCAGTTGTTAAAGACCGCCGATCAATTGCAGCAGGAAGGTCCTTTGTTCTTCGTGGTGTCGAAGTTCACACCCATCCCCGACATCGCCGAGAAGGCGGGCCTGGTATGGAATTCGAACACCAATCAGATGGCCGTCGCGATGTTGAAGGGTGATGGTGTGCAGGTCTTCAGTGAAGCTGTGCAACGCCGTGCCAGCGATGAGGCTAATGCGGCTGTTACGGACGCAGTGCCGCTATGGCCGGCGGTGATGCAGGCGTGGGCGCAAGCACACTGAGTAAGGCACCCGCCGGCATGTTTCGCGGCTGGGGGGTGGTGGCCGCCGCGTTCAGCGTGCTGTTCTTCGCTTACGGTCTGCAATTTAGTTATGGCGTGTTCGTCAGTGGCATGGCGGCCGAACTCGGCTGGAACCGCGCCGCCACCGCCTTGCCCTATTCACTCTATGTCTTCCTCTACAGTGCCTTGAGTGCGGCTACGGGACGCGCCACAGATCGCTTTGGTCCACGGCCTGTGATCACCATCGGCGCGGTGCTGCTCGGCATCGGTTGGGGAACGAGTGCGCTGGTACATGAACCTTGGCAGCTCAATATCACGCTCGGTGTGATCGCGGCGCTCGGCATGAGTGTGGCCTGGGTGCCATGCAATGCCACGGTCTCGCGCTGGTTCACCCGCCGGCGTGGCACGGCGGTGGCGGTCGCATCGAGCGGCGGTAGCCTTGGCAATCTGCTGGTGCCGGCACTGGCGGCAACGATGATCGCGTCGTGGGGCTGGCGCTGGAGCTTAGGCGTGATTGCGATAGTCGCCGCGAGCTGCATGCTGGTGGCGGCGCGTTTCATGCTGCGCGATCCGGAATCGGTCGGCCTGTGGCCCGATGGTGAGACCGAGCCACCGCCAGTCTCGCCTCTCGGTCCCGGTAAAACGCTAGCCGAAGTGTGCTGGAGCGAGCCGTTTTTGTTGCTCATCGCGATTTATTTCATGACCTGGGTGCCGGTGTTTGTGCCCTTCGTCCATGCCGCAGCCTTCGCCGAGGATCTCGGTTTGAGCAAGGTCGCGGCGGCGTCGGTGATCAGCGCCATCGGCATCGGTGGCGTGGTCGGTCGTCTGTCCTCGGGTGTGGTGTCGGACTGCACCGGACGCTTGCCGGCCCTGCTCGGCGTGTTCGCCCTGCAAGCGCTGTCCTTCGTGTTGTTCGCTTCGGCCCACGGCATCGTCTCGTTGTGGGTGGCAGCGACGGTTTTCGGTTTTTCCTATGGCGGCGGCGTGACTTTGTTGCCGCCCTTGTGTGGCGATTTATTCGGTCGTGCCCATGTCGCCGCCATCGTCGGCACGATCTTCGCGGTGGCCGGCGCACCGGCCGCCATCGGCCCCTATGTGGCCGGTTGGCTGTTCGACGTCACTGGCAGTTACAGCGCGGCGTTCTTGAGTTCGGCGGCGATGAACGGCGTGGCGCTGGTCTTGACCGCAGTACTGGCCTGGCGTGGTAGGCAAGGAGCGTGACGGACATGACGCGCCCCGCGCGTCATGTCATGCCATTGTTGGCGCGACGGTGACAAGATAGGGCTCGTGGTCACTCTGCGCGGTGACCGACTATCAATATTCGATGAGCGATGGAGCGCGACGCGCGCCATCACCAAGGAGTCTGCATGTCCGTGCATCCGCGCGCCGGCCTCGAGGCCGCACCCGACGAGCTGGTCGACCTTGCAAAGCTGCTCGCCGCTTATAGCAACTTGACGCCGGACGCCGGGGTGCGCGAACAACGCGTCGCCTTTGGCACTTCCGGTCATCGTGGTTCGGCCTTTAAGCGCAGCTTCAACAGTGCACATGTGCTGGCAGTGGTGCAGGCGGTGTGTGAATACCGTGCCGCACAGGGCACCCGTGGGCCTTTGTATCTGGGCCGCGATACCCATGCCCTCTCGGAGCCGGCCTGGCGCGACAGCCTGGAAGTGCTCGCGGGTAATGGCGTGACCACCCTCATCGACGCGCGCGACGGCTATACACCGACACCCGCCATCTCCCACGCCATCCTCTGCTACAACTGCGGTCGTGACAGCGCTTTTGCCGATGGCATCGTCATCACGCCCTCGCACAATCCACCCGAAGACGGTGGCATCAAATACAACCCGCCCGCAGGCGGGCCGGCCGATACCGACATCACCAAGTGGATAGAAAATCGCGCCAACGAATTGCTGGCGGCGAAACTCATCGGGGTGAAACGCGTGTCCTTGGCCCAGGCCTTGCGCGCCGACACCACCCATCGCCACGACTATATCCAGCACTACGTCGAGGATCTCGGGGCGGTCGTCGACATGGAACGCATTCGTGCGGCGGGCTTGCGCATCGGCATCGATCCGCTGGGCGGTTCGGCGGTGCATTACTGGGCGCCCATTGCCGAGCGCTATGGTCTCGACATCACGGTCGTCAATCCAACCGTCGATGGCCGCTTTGCTTTCATGCCGCTCGACTGGGACGGCAAGATACGCATGGATTGTTCGTCGCCCTATGCGATGGCGAAGTTGATCGCGATGAAGGACCGCTACGATCTGGCCTGTGGCAATGACGCTGACTGCGATCGACATGGTATCGTCACGCGCAGCGTCGGTCTCATGAATCCCAATCACTATCTGGCGGTCGCCATCGATTATCTATTCGGCGCGCGACCCAGCTGGCGCGGTGATGCCGGCATCGGCAAGACTCTGGTCAGCAGCAGCCTCATCGATCGCGTCGCTCAGCGGCTCGGGCGGCGCCTGGTGGAAGTACCGGTGGGCTTCAAGTATTTCGTCGCCGGTTTGTTATCGGGCGATCTCGGCTTTGGCGGCGAGGAGAGCGCGGGTGCATCTTTCCTGCGTCGCGATGGTGGCGTGTGGTCGACCGACAAGGACGGTGTGATCATGGATCTCTTGGCCGCCGAGATTATGGCGACGAGCGGCCGCGACCCTGGCGAACGTTATCGCGAACTGGTCGCCGCATTGGGTGAGCCGGTCTATGCACGCATCGATGCTGCCGCGACGCCGGCCGAGAAAGCCATCCTCGGCAAATTAAGTCCGAGCGCACTGACCGCCAAGTCATTGGCCGGCGATGCCATCATCGCGACGCTGACCCACGCGCCTGGCAACGGGGCTGCCATCGGCGGGCTCAAGGTCGTTACCGAACAAGGCTGGTTCGCGGCACGGCCGTCGGGCACCGAGGATGTCTACAAGCTCTATGCCGAAAGCTTCCGTGGGCCCGCGCATCTGCGGCGCATTCAGGACGAAGGCCAGGCCTTGATCACGACTGCGTTGGCGAGCGCGTGAATGTTCGCAGCGAAGCGTTGAACAGCATGCGATTGCGCGGCAAACGGGCGGTGGTAACGGGCGCTAGCAGCGGCATCGGGCGCGCCATCGCGCTGGCCTTTGCGCACGAAGGTGCGAGCGTGGTGGTGACCTATGCACGCTCGACAGCGCGCGCGGCGGAAGTGGTGGCCGAGATCGTCGCGGGCGGTGGTCGTGCCCATGCCTTGCAGGCCGATATCGCGCAGCCCACCGTGATTGAAGGCCTGGTCCGCGACGCCGAGCGGCTGCTGGGTGGCATCGACATTTGGGCCAATATCGCCGGCGCCGATATCTTGACTGGTGATGGTGCGCAAGCGAGCGACCTCGACAAGCTTGCGAGCCTCATCGACGTTGACCTGCGCGGCACCATGCTGTGTGCCTGGGCGGTGGCGCCACGCATGCAGGCACAAGGCCATGGTGTGATCCTCAATATGTCCTGGGATCTCGCACTGCGCGGCATGGCGACGCGACATCCGGAAATGTTCGCCGCCACCAAGGCCGGTGTGACGGGCTTCACGCGTTCGCTGGCGCGCACGCTTGCGCCGTTGATTCGCGTCAACGAAGTCGCGCCCGGATGGATCGCAACGGCGTTTGCCGAGACCGCGATGGCGCCGGAGTATCGGGCGCAGGTCATTGCACAAACGCCACTGGCGCGTTTCGGCAAGCCGGAAGATGTGGCAGCGGCGGCGCTGTTTCTATGCTCGGACGAGGCGGGCTTTATTACCGGTCAGACTTTGAAAGTGAATGGGGGTTTGAGTAGTTAGACGCCGAATGAATGTCAGACAGAAGTCTGACCCACAATGTTTCGTGGCTGCGAACCTCAGGATTGTGGGTCAGACTTCAGTCTGACATTCATCCCAGAGCGCCCAACAACATCTATAAATCCCGTGCCAAGCGAATCCCCGCAAACGCCCAGCGCTGCTGTGCATAAAAGAAATTCCGATAACTCGCTCGCGCGTGACCTGGCGGTGTCGCGCAACAACTGCCCTTCAGCACCATCTGGTTACTCATGAACTTGCCGTTGTATTCGCCGACCGCGCCGAGTGGCGCCTTGAAGCCGGGGTAGGGCAGGTAGGCAGAGCGCGTCCATTGCCACACCGCGCCAAATAGATCGTCGAAATCCGCGCAACCCACCGTCGCACGCGGATGCAGGTGTTCGATTTCATCGGCGGCAGCGGTGACCGCGCTGTGCGCCGCAGCCGCTTCCCATTCGAATTCCGTCGGCAATCGGGCCTCGGCCCATTGCGCGTACGCATCCGCTTCGTAATGGCTGACATGACAGACCGGCGCGGCGAGATCGAGAGGCCGCAATCCCGACAAGGTGAATTCAAACCACGCGCCATCCACCTCACGCCAGTATTGCGGCGCGCGCCAGGCTTCGCGTTGGCGGGTGCTCCAAGCATCGGCCAGCCACAGCGCGGCGCGTTGGTAACCGCCATCGCGCATGAAGGCGAGATACTCACCATTGCTGACCAGCCGTGAGGCCAGTGCATGGGGCGCGAGCAGGGCTGCGTGGCGCGGCGTTTCGTTGTCGAAATGAAAGCCCGCGCCGTGATGTCCGATCTCGACCAAGCCTTGTGGCGTGACACGCCACCGCATCTCACTCGCGACAAGGTTCGCAGGCGTCGCATCCTCGCGATAGACCGGCGCAAGCGGATTCAATGAGAGCAGGTATTTGATATCCATCAGCAGCAATTCCTGATGCTGCTGTTCGTGATGCAGTCCGAGTTCGATGATGGCACTTAGCTGTTCATCGACCGTCACCAGCAGCGTCTTCATGCGCGCATCGACCGCAGCGCGATAGGCCAACACTTCGTGCAGGGATGGGCGCGTCAGCAGACCGCGCTCGGCACGCGGAAACTGTTTGCCGACCGCGTTGTAATAGGAATTAAACAACTCGCGAAAGGCCGGATGAAAGGGCTTGAAGCGCGGCTCCCTGGGCTCCAGCACAAAGGTCTCGAAGAACCAGGTGACATGGGCCAGATGCCATTTCGCCGGACTGGTGTCGGGCATGGCCTGCACGCAGGCATCCTCGGCCGAGAGCGGTGCGATGAGTTCGTGTGAACGGGCACGCACGCGAGCATAGCGCACAGCCAGCGTGTCTTCGCTCGTCTGTTTGATTACTTCGCGGGCGGAACTGGCCATGGTCGGGCCATGCTAACCGTGGCTGGCGGGCAGTTCAAACTCAAAGCGGCTGTCGCCGCTGATCTCGCCATCGCCGTCATAGCGTCGTTCGTAAAAGCTGACATGCCCGGCGTCGTTGATGGTCAGCACGCTGGAACAGCGAGTGCCATAGCCCGCGCCCGCGATGAAGATCGATGACAGCCAGCGTTCGCGCTCGACACCGATGCCGGTGTCGGGCAGATGATCATCGTCGGCGCGTACAGTGTCGCGCAGCACCTCAAGCAGGGCCGGCACGGCAGCGTGGCGATGATTCTCCATGACGCGCGCGAAGGCGCGTCGCAGTCTCTCGGTCTTCGGCCAGCTTGTATCGAGCAGCGCGTTGCTCAAGGTGTAGATGCCGGCTTCGAGGGTGCGCGGTGCGTCGGCTTGATTGGACAGCCAGGCCAAGGCCTCGCCATCCCAGGCCAGCAGATTGAAGCCGTCGTAGTCACGGGCTTCGTGCATGAGGCGCGCGGCGTGGGTCGGCGCATCATGTTCGGCGCGCAGAAAGTCGGTGACGATGAGACCGCGCGAGCGCGGGCTGTGTCGCACACCGTGACCAGCACGAACATTGGTCACGGTCGCGAAACGGCCGGTGAGACTCATCCCCAGCCAGGTGCCGCCGCCTTCGAGATCGCGTCCGGCGAGGATGCTGGGCTGGTCCTGCCAATGCGCCGCCGCTGCGGTCGGGCGGCCGTGGTACTCGTCGCGATTGGCGGCGACGATCAGACGATAGCCAGCACAAGCGCGATGGGCGACCAACACTAGACACATGATTCAACCCTGACCGTAGCTCTGGCTACGCGCGCTCAGCCACGCGATTTCGTCGGCTGTCGAGGCGCGATCCAGGATCAGGTTGCGATGGGGAAAGCGACCGAAGCGCGCGATGACGTCGTGATGATCGCGCGACCAGTGCAGGGCGTCTGCGCTGAAGATCTCGAAGTCGGGCGGTGCGTCGACGTGCAATTGCTCAAAGCACCGCAGCGACAGGCCTTGCGCCTCGCGATCCTCGGCGTGCGCAAAGGGCAGATAGAAAAAACTGCGTTCGGCGATGCTGAGTGTGCGATCGATGCCTTGCGCGACACCATCGCGAGCCAGGGCCTGAGCGCGCTGATCAAGGGCGAAGGCGCGTGGCGTGGCGCGATAGATGTTCCGTGGAAACTGATCGCAGATCACGATCAAGGCCAGGGTGCCAGCCGCACTCAGCTTCCACAGTTTGAGTTCGCCCCGTGCGGCGGCTTCGACCAGCGGCCCGAAGCGCGTGCGTATCTCGTCGTCAAAGGCCGAATCGGTGCCATACCACACACGGTTTCGCGCATTCACGGCCTGCGCATCGTCGCCAACGCCGGCGAACCAGAACGCCAGCACCGCCTCCGGCGTGTGGTCCGATGAGTTCAATCAGTAATGGACCAGTGAGTGCACGCGGCAATCGCCGAGCGCGGCGCGACCGCCGAGAAAATCGAGCTCGACGACGAAGGCACAGCCGGCGATACGTGCGCCGGCGCGACGCGCGAGTTCGAGACTGGCGGCGGCGGTGCCGCCGGTCGCGATCAGATCGTCGACCAGTAACACCGTGTCGGCCGGACCGATAGCGTCTTCGTGCATGTGCAATTGCGCGCTGCCGTATTCGAGGTCGTAGCTCACCGCGAGCGTCGCGGCCGGCAGCTTGCCGGGTTTGCGCAAGGGCACGAAGCCGACACCGAGTTCGTGGGCCGCCAAGGCGCCGAACACGAAGCCACGCGCCTCCATGCCCAGCACTGCCGTCACGCCCGCATCGCGAAAGGGTTTCACCAGTTCACGACAGGCATAGGACAAGGCTGCGTGGTTGCGCAACAGCGGCGTCAGATCCTTGAACAGGATGCCGGGCTTGGGGAAATCCGGTATGTCGCGAATGTGTTGGGTGATGAGCTGCATGGTTGGGTCTATTGGCTGATTGAAATCATAAGCTGAAGCGCATGACGACAGGTACCCGCTCCATCCATTGTGGGTCAGACAGTCCTTCCTCAAGCTAGATCGGTGGCGAGTCTTTGAATGTCAGACTGAAGTCTGACCCACAGTAGAGAAGAAAGATCCCAATTCCCTCATCCTTCGCGTCGCCAGCGATGGTAACGCGTCAGCCAGCCCAGCACGCGCGGTGAGGTATGGGCGCGGCGCCACACACCGGCGACTAATTTGTTCGCTTCAGCGAGCGTCGGGTAGATGTGGATGGTACCCAGGATCTTATTCAGGCCGAGCTTGTATTTCATCGCCAGGATGAATTCTGCGATCAGATCGCCCGCATGCTCGCCGACGATGGTCACGCCGAGAATCCGAGAGCTGCCGGGCGGGGTGAGGACTTTGACGAAGCCGCGATCGCTGCCGTCGGTGATGGCGCGATCGAGATCGGCAAGCGCGTAGCGTGTGACTTCATAGGCGATGCCCTGCACGCGTGCCTCGTCCTCGTTAAGGCCGACACGCGCCACTTCCGGATCGATGAAGGTGCACCAGGGGATCACGCGATAGTCGACTGCGAAGCGTTTGAGATTGCCGAATAACGCGTTGACCGTCGCATACCAGGCTTGGTGTGAGGCGGTGTGGGTGAATTGATAGGGGCCGGCGACATCGCCGCAGGCGAACACGCTGGGCAGATGGGTTTCGAGATAGTCGTTCACTTCAAGCGTGCCGCGCTCGGCGATGGGCACGCCGAGTTCTTCGAGGCCGAAGCCTGCGACCCGCGGACGGCGTCCCAGCGCTACGATCACTTGGTCGAATACGACGGTGAAGGCGCGCTCATCGGCGACTCTTACACAGCGCAAGGATTTGCCGGTGTGATCGACGGCGAACGAAGTGGCGCGCGCGCCGAGTTCGAGTTTCAAGCCTTCTTGTTCGAATACCTGTGCGACGAAGTTCGAGACTTCATCGTCCTCGCGCGGTAGTAGACGCGGCGCCATTTCGACCAGCGTCACCTGACTGCCGAGTCGCGCGAAGGCCTGCGCGAGTTCGCAGCCGATCGGGCCACCGCCCAACACCAGCAGACGCGCGGGCAGACTGCGCAGTTCCCATAGCGTGTCGGAAGTCAGATAGTCGACTTGTTCAATGCCGGGAATCGAAGGCACCAAGGGTTCGGCGCCGGTCGCGAGAATGATGGCGCGCGCTGACAGTTCGCGGCCGTTGACCGCGACCGTATAGGGCGACAACAGGCGCGCTTCGCCGTGTATGCATTCGACGCCTAGGCTTTCGAAACGCGCGACTGAATCATGCGGCGCGATGTGGGTGACCACGCGCTGCACCCGCTCCATGATTTCGGCGAAGTCGAATTCCACGCTCATGTGGCGGATGCCAAGCTGTGCGGCATGGCGCGCCTGATGGATCTGCTTGGCGGCCTTGAGCAGCGCTTTTGACGGCACGCAGCCGGTATTCAGGCAATCGCCCCCCATGCGGTGCTGTTCGATGAGCGTGACCTTGGCGCGCACCGCAGAGGCGATCAGTGCGGCGACCAGGCCGGCCGAGCCGGCGCCGATCACAATCACATTGCGATCGACCTGCACCGGTGGTGGATAGTCGACGCGGAAACGCCGGCGTTGCAGCACGCGGGTGATGGCTTTGGCGATCAAGGGCAACAGTCCGAGGACGGCAAAGGACACCAGCAGCGGCGTGGAGAACACATCGCCGAGCTGCTCGACCCGGCCAAGCTGGGTGCCGGCATTCACATAGACCACCGTGGCGGGCAGCATGCCGAGCTGGCTGTAGAGGTAGTAGTCGCGCAGCCGGATCGGCGTCAGTGCCATCAACAGATTGACGGCGACAAACGGCAACAGCGGAATCAGGCGCAAGGTCAGCAGATAGGCCGGGCCATCGGCGCGTATGCCGCGATTGATAGCTTCGAGTCGGTGGCCGAAGCGCGCCTGCACCCTGCCGTGCAAAAGATAACGCGCACCGAGGAAGGCCAAGCTCGCGCCGACCGAACTCGCGAAGGACACCAGCAGCGTGCCCCAGACCAGCCCGAATACCGCACCGGCCGCGAGCGTCATGATGGCCGCACCCGGCACCGACAAGGCGGTCACGCCGGCGTAGATCACGAAACCCCAGGCCATCGCCGCGCCGCGATGGGCGGCCACGTAGTCGCTGAGCATTGCCTGGTGCGCCTTGAGGGTGGCGAGGTTGAGATAGCGGGCCGGATCGAGCGCCAGGATCACCAGCAAGGCGATGGCGAGCAGTACCAGCAACAGAGCGCGTGTGCGGGTCATGGGTGGTCTCCCGATGGCACTATAGGTCGGCGCGCCATGCGCGAGGTCAGCCTGGTGCGAGTCGTGTACACTGCCGGCCCCAAGTGCGGGGGCCGTCGCCAAGGTCGCCAGCCCTTCGTACCGCAGTCCGTGCCGCGCTGGGCGTGCAGCACGGAACTCGACATCTCGCGGCCCTTTCCAAGCTGCAATCCGTTCATGACACAGGTAACTTAAGTGCAGGCATCATTCCGTTCCCTTGAAGTTGCTGGCCGCGTCATCGCGCTGGCATGGCTGCTGGTCGTGACCAGCGTTTCCCAGGCCGCCGATACGCGCACCTTGAACGCGCTGTTTGACGGCATACTGGCCGAGCACGTCAAGGATGGCTATGTCGATTATCCCGCCATCGCGCGCAATGTGCGCTTCGCCAAATACCTCGAGTCACTGGCCGAGTTCAATCTTGAGAGCTTGACCGATGATAAGGAAAAGCTCGCGTTCTGGCTGAATGTCTACAACGCACTGGTGATCAAGAACATCATCGACGGCAAATCGCCGAATGGCATGATGGACCACATGAAATTCTTCCGCAGCAACATAAAAATTGGTGGCCACGGTTTCGATCTCAATGCCATCGAAAGCGACGTTCTGCGCAAGTTCAAGGACCCGCGCGTGTATTTCGCGATCGTGCCGGGGACCTCCTCGGCGCCCAAGCTGCGGGCCCAGGCCTTCGTCGGCGAGGAAGTCGACCAGCAGCTCGATAGCGCGACCCGCGACTTCATCAACGACAAGCGGCGCAATCGCTTCTCAGCCGCGCTGCAGGCCGCCAAGCTGTCGAAGATCTTTGAGCAGCACCGCGACGAGTTCGGCAATACCGACAAGGAACTATTGAACTATGTGGCAGGCTATGTGAACGACGAGGATGTCGCCAAGATACTCAAGCGCGGCACCTACTCGATCAAGTTCATGGAATACGACGCCACCATCAATGGCAATTCTATCGAATCCCATTGAGGACGATTCAACAGCGCTGAGTGCAGCGTCGCTCAGGCCTGTTGACGCAGATAGAGTTCGCGCAGTGCCGGGTAATTGATCTTGCCCGAACCGAGCAGGGGGATGGCCGCGTGATGGATGATGTGGCGCGGCAGCGCCAGTTCGCTGTGGGTGGCGGCGCGCGCGGCAGCCACCAGTTCGGCGCGGTTGGCCGTTGCGGTATCGCTGAACAACACTATCTGCTCGCCTTTGCGTGAATCCGCGATCGCCAGTGCGGCATGAATGCCCTGCGGCCACAACTGCGCGGCCAGTTCCTCGACGATGGCCAGCGACACCATTTCACCACCGACCTTGGCGAAGCGCTTGGCACGCCCTTTGATGCTGACGTAGCCGTCTTTGTCGATGGCAACGATGTCGCCGCTCGCATACCAGCCGGCGCCGGCGCGCTGGGTCCAGGGTGGAATGATGGTGCCGTCGCTGCCGTGAAATAAATAGCCTCGCATGATGTTCGGTCCGCGCACCACCAGCTCGCCGCCCTCGGCAATGCCATCTACCGGTTCGAGATAATGCTCGGTCATGGTCAACAGCCGTCCGACCGTGCCGCGTCGTGCCGCGAGCGGATAGTTGACCGCGATGACCGGGCTGGCTTCGGTCGCGCCGTAACCTTCAAAGATGCGCACGCCGAATTTGTCCGCCCATAGCGCGCGGGTGTCGTCGGTGAGCTTCTCGGCGCCGGCGATCACGTAACGCATGCGATACATGTCGAAAGCGTGAGCGTGCTGCGCGTAGCCGCGCAGAAAGGTGTTGGTGCCGAACAAACAGGTCACGCCGAGTTCGTAACATAGCTCCGGTACTAGGCGGTAATGGAGTGGGCTCGGGTACTGATAGCTGGGGCAGCCTTTCAGCATGGGCAGTAAGACGCCACCCAGCAGACCGAAAGCATGAAATACCGGGAGTACGTTCAGCACGCAGTCGTGATGGGTGAGGTCGAGTAGTGATTGCACTTGGGCGAAGTTGGCGAGCAGGTTGGCGTGGGACAGCACCACTCCCTTAGGGATGCCTTCCGAACCCGAGGTGAACAACACCACCGCCGGCGCGTCAGCCTCGCGCGCACCACCGCACAGGCGATGAGCGAGCAGTGGCATGCGGGCCGCGAGCGCGCCGCCGAGTTTGGCGAGGGCACCGATATCAGCACGCAGATCTTCGAGATAGACGACCTTCGCCTGGCTTTCGATGGCGGCCACTTCAGCGGCGAGACTGGCGGCTTCGACGAAGGCACGCGAGGTCACCACCAGACGCACATCTGCGGTCTCGATGGCGGTCAAAAGACCGCGTGCGCCGGCGGTGAAGTTGAGCATCGCCGCTTGCCGTCCGCGTGCCGCGCAGGCCAGCAAAGTCACCACCGTCGCGGCGGTGCTCGGCAGCAGAATGCCGACCCGTGCGCTATCGGTCAGCAGGCGATTGATGGCGCCGCCCAGCACCAGCGCACGAGTGATGAGGTCACGGTAGGTCAGACTGACGCCGGTAGCGTCATCGATGATGCGTTGGCCCATGCCATGGTTGCTGCCTGCGCGCACCACCGCAGCGAACAAGGTCTCGCGGCGAAACACCGCAGCATAGGCAATCTCGAACATCAACCGTTGCAAGGCATCGGCGAGCTGGGCGCGGCGTTCGCCGCCGTGCACGTCGTCGAGCACGGCGAGCTTGCGGGGCGGTAAGATCGTGATGGTGATGGGCGGCAGGCAGCGACGGCGTACGACGCCGGCCAGCGCCGAGAAGTAGGAATGTTGCGGGCCATCGAGCGCGATGGCTAACACCTCGGCATCGGCGTGATCGGCAATCATCGCGGGCCCTTCGTAGATCTTCATCATCGAGCCGGTCGCTGACAAGCGCCCTTCCGGAAAGATCATCACCGCGCGCCCGTCGCGTAGCAGATGAGTCAGTGACTTCAAGGCGCCGGGATGCTGGGTATCGAGTTCGTGCCAGTCGATAAGTCGCAGTAGCGGGCGTACATACCAGCGTCGCGCGGTGGCCGAACTGACGGTGAACACCGGTGTGATGGGCAGAAACAGGAACAGCAGTAGACCATCGACGAGGGACAGATGATTGGCGACCAGCATGACGCGCGGGCCGGCTGCGTGCAGGTGCTCAAGGCCATCGACCCTGACTCGCAGTAATACCCGCAACAAGCCGGCGGCGACACGCCGTAGCAGTGCGACCGGCAGCGAGGAGGAGCGTGGATGCATCATGGCCTACGGCTCGCAGGCGAAGAGAGAGTGCTGAGCAGCGTAAGCGACGCGCGCGCTGGCGTCGCGCTCAAGTCTCGCCGTTGACCACCAGGCGCTGGCCGGGTTGCAGCGGGGTGCTGTTGGTTGGCAGTCGATTCCATTTCTTCAGGGCGTCGACCGAGACGTTGAAGCGGCGCGAAATTGTCCACAAAGAATCCCCTTCCTGGACCTGGTAGCGCATTTCTTCGGCAGTGTCGGCGTTGGCCAGCGCTAGTCCCGATGTCTCCGCACGGGCGGCGGACGGGCCCGGCAAGCGCAGTTTCTGACCGAGCTTGAGTACGGTACGGGAAGTCAGGCTATTGGCCTGTGCCAGCGCTTCGGCGCTGACGTGGTACTGACGCGCGATGTCCCACAGGTTGTCGCCGTTGCCGACGACGTGGACGGTGGGCGCAGCGTTGATCGCCGGGCGTGCCGTCTTGGTGTTGGTCGGCGTCTTGGCGTTGGCATCCGCCACCCGCTTGCTACTGTCGGGCAGTCGCAAGACTTGGCCGAGACGCAGGTGGGTGGAACTCAGGTGATTCAGCGCGCGCAGATCGCCGACCGGAACGCCGGTCTTGGACGCGATCTGCGCGAGTGATTCGCCGGCGCGCACGGTGTGTTCGCGACGAGGTGTGTCGCTAGTCGTAGTGGCCGCGACCGCCGTACTGACTTCGGGCAGGCGTCGTACTTCATCCGAAATTGATGACAGTGCCAGCACCACGTC
>JAYWAC010000045.1:0-18698 GCA_043782755.1 Pseudomonadota bacterium
TGCCGCAGCACAGTGCGCGGCGCTCGGCCGCCGATGACGCGCTGTGGAAGCGCGTGCGCCCACTGCTCGAACGCGATGAATTGAAAGCCCCCGTGGTGCACGACCTTGCCAGCGCGCTCAATCTCAATCAGACCTTGCTCGAAGCCATTCTAATCCGTGCGGCCAAGCAGGGCCTGGTGGTGAAAGTCAGTGCCAAGCGTTATTTCCTGCCGCAGGCCATGGCGCGTTTCGAGCAACTGGTGCGCGAACTCACCGCGGGCGGTGGCAAATTCACCGCCGCTGATTTTCGCGACCGTGCCGGCGTCGGTCGCAATGCCGTGATTGAGATCCTCGAGTATTTCGATCGCATCGGCTTGACCCATCGCAGCGGCGATCTGCGCGCGCTGCTCGATACCAAACGTCGCGCTTGAAGACGCGCCATCCTGGTGTATTCAATCTTTGTAGGAGGGGAGCACAGCTATGAAATCGATTTGCTTGGAGTTACCGCAAGGCCGCATCGAGGGCTATTGCGACAGCGCTTTCGCTGCCATCGCCGATGCCTTCGTCGCGAATTTCAGTGCACACGATGAAGTCGGCGCAAGCGTCGCGCTCACCATCGAAGGCCGCCAAGTGGTCGATCTATGGGGTGGACGGCGCACGCGTGATGGTGCGGCCTGGGAGCGGGATACCGTCGCGACGGTATTCTCTGCAACCAAGGGCGCGATGGCGCTGTGTGCCCACATGCTGGCCGACAGCGGCGCGCTCGATCTCGACGCCAGGATCAGTCAGTACTGGCCCGAGTTCGCGGTCGCCGGCAAGGAAGACGCGCGGGTCGGCATGACTTTGGATCACAGCGTTGGCGTGCCCCATGTGCGCGATGCGGTTGCGGCCGGCGGTTTCTATGACTACGACGCGATGGTCAAACGTGTGGCGGCCGAGCCCGCTTTCTGGGCACCGGGCTCACGTGTCGGTTATCACGCCATCACCATGGCCTGGACGGTGGGTGAACTGGTGCATCGCGCCGCCCACAAACGCCTGGGTCGTTTCTTTCAAGACGAAGTCGCGGGGCCCTTGGGCCTCGAATTCTGGATAGGTATGCCCAAGGAATTTCATCATCGCGTCTCGCCCATGATTGCAGCCGTGCCCGATCAGGCCTGGATGGAATCGCGTTTCGTGGAGGCCGCACTCGGCGCCAAAGGCACGCCGACGCAGTTGTTCATGCGTGACTTCCTGTTGGTCGATGCCAATAGCCCCGAGTGTCACGCTGCCGAAATCGGTTCGGCCAATGGTCTGGCCAATGCACGCGCGCTGGCCGGCATGTACGCACCGCTCGCCAATGGCGGCAGCATTAACGGCACGCGCCTAGTCGGCCCCGACACCCTGGCGCGCATGGCACGCACCAGCATGGCCAGTCACGACGACGCGACGCTGCTCGCGCGCATGCGCTTTTCGGAAGGTTTCATGAAGGCGATCGACAACCGTCAAACGGCGGGCACGATCAATTCAAGCTTGCTGATCGCCGACAGCGCTTTCGGTCATGTCGGCGCTGGCGGTTCGCTGGGCTTTGCCGATCCCGATAGCCGCATGAGCTTCGGTTATGCGATGAATCGCATGGGCACCGGCCTGTTGTTGAATGAACGCGGCCAATCTCTGGTCGACGCCGCTTATGGCGCACTCGGCTATCGCGCCAAAGCGAGTGGAGCGTGGTGCCGATAGACCGATAGCGTCGCGCCGAGGTGGATCTCAAGGAAGCTAATCACTAGCATTGACGACGGAAGAGCATCGTCTCCCGGTGGGGCGCCCGGACTTCAAATCCGGTGAGACGCACGCATGTGTGTCTGGCAGGTTCGACTCCTGCCTCTTTCGCCACCGTTCTCATCAAGAGCGCAGGGCGCTCCCCGCAAGCTTGCGACGTTTGCAAGCCAGCCCGGCGATGGCCGAGACAAACAACCAGAAGGCAGTCGGTAAGGGAGTGACGACCGTGCCGCCACCATCACCGCCTCCTCCACCCCCTGGAGTGACATTATCCAGATCGTCAATTTGCTGTTGAAATTCCTGGAACGAAATATCGGTGAAATCGGTATTCGGATCGAATAGCGAGTTGACTGCATCCGTAAGACCAGCCTCGATGAGGATCAACTGTTTGAGGTCGTTGCGTAGTTGCTCTGGGCTGACCTTGCGAATGTCGTAATTCGGATCGATTTTCTCTTTCAAAGTATCTACGACGCCGCTCAAGATCAGCGTGACGAGTCTGATGTCTTCATTAAACTGCTCTTTTGTCACCGTCGAAAGATCGTAGTTGGGATCGAGATTTTCCCGCAGTGTGTCTTGAAATCCCAAATCTTGAAGTTGGGCGATCTGTTCTGGCGTCAAGCTCGACGCCAGGGCGAGCGGTGGTGCGCAAGCAATGAGAACGACGAGCAACATGCCACGAAGCGCGACCCGCAATTCTGACCGGATGGTGCGCGCGCGGCGAGGTAATACCAAAATTGGGCGATAGGGTTCTATCTCGATGGTGTTCATTGCATACCTCCGCGCAAAGCACAGAAACTCGTTCTTTAAATAACGGCACGCAGTCTCGCGGTATATATCACCAGTAGCGCCGCAGGCGGTGATACTAGGCCGCATACTCGTGGAAATTGTCAGTATCTCGGTGCTGGACGTGAACACCGTCGGGCTATCTGTTAGTCCGCTGGCACCGGCGGCTGACCGTTAGGTAGGCGAGCCGCCTTTCGAGTTGCGCCATGACCTTGGAGCGGAGCCCCATTCAAGTGCAGGGCCAAGCGCAGCTCTAGGCAGGATAGGCGGCTAAGCTCGCCATGTCTAACGCCATGCACGCGCTAATTGGCGACTAGCGGGATGCGATATGGACGGCCTGTCGCGCACGCGACCCTATCTGGAACTCCTCACGGATCATTGCTGCGCAGCCACGACAACCGGGTGTCGGAAAATATTTCGCTGCTCGGCGGGAAGCTTTCGGGGTCATCGAGACTTCCAACCGGAACGTCGATGACATCCGGGTGTTCGCTGCTGATGCATGCGACATGGCAGCCGCAGTTCGCGCAGAAGTATCGTGTGCCGTTCTTCGATGACTTGAGCGTTGCCGGTATTGCCGCCGTATAGCCGGATTTTTTCATCGGTACGACGATCCAGGTAACGTAAGCTGCGGCATGAACATGCCGGCACATGGTGCAATGACAGTCCACTGATTGATAGCGGCCGTCATCAATGGAGTAGCGAACATTCCTGCAGAAGCAACCGCCATGAATCATAGGGTCTGCCCTCGACAATTGTCTTGTTGTAAATGCTTCACGCGACGGTCACCGCCGCATGGCGCGTTCGGGAATCGCTCTGTCCATCATCGATGGTTCCGAACCTGGCAGCGATGGTCTGAGCACCGTAGTACCGCTGGGCATACTTAAGCTCTATTGCGTTCCCGGAGGCCGTCCGAGCAGCGCATTGATGGGGTCGTCGGTCGGCACTCGCATGCCGTCTGCGAGGGTATTTACATAAGTCGAAAACGCACACATCGCGAGCTGCCAGCTGCGCAAATCCAGGCTGTGCGGCGCAGGCCGGTATTCTGACGATCAAACCTGCTGCACCGCTTGCGCCATAACCTGCGGTGGTCCCAGACAAGAACCGCTGTGACCCCGCCTAGCTTCAGCTATCGCCCTGCTTGCGCGTCGGCTCGAACTTGTGCAGGTATTTGCTCAAGCTCGCCAGCAATTCCAAACCACCGTGGCCGGCAATCAAACGCTCGGCTAGGGTCTGCAATTTTTCTTGATGACTACGCGCGGCGTAGCGCAGCACTTCAAAGGCCTCGCCATCGCTGAGACCAAAGCGTTCCATGACGATGCCGACCGCGATACTGACGGCCTTCTTGTCCTCGAAGTCGCCAGACAATTTCTCGACCGAGCGCATGAGCTTGCTGATCTCGGTGGCGCGGGTCAGGGCGGTGGCAACCGCCGCAGTCAGTTGTTCGATGCCCACTGGCTTGACCAGATAGGTGATGGCACCGCTGCGCGCGGCGCGCTCGATGGCTTCATTCTCGGTCTGGCCGGTCAGATGGATGAAGGGGATGCCGTGCTCGGTGGCGAGACTCTGGCCGAATTCGATGCCGTCGGCGTCGGGCAGGCCGATGTCGATGATGGCGAGGTCGACATGATCATGTGCGATGACTTGGCGTGCGGCGGCGGCCGACTCGGCGCTGGCGGTGTTGTAGCCGCCGACCTTGAGTGCCTGCACCAGAAAGCGCAGCAGACCCGGATCGTCTTCGACGACCAAAATGGAAAAGGTCTTGTTGCTGTCTTGCTTCATGATCAAACCGCTACTCGAAGTGCCTTATGTGCCAGCCGCGCCGGCGCGCAAACGTCGGAGACGGAGTGAAGTCGAGCAGCAACGCACAGCGGCTGATAGATCAAAAACCGCAGTGCTCCTGGCCGGCAATCAACGTGAATCGACAATAGCAAACGACGTGACGGCGGGGTTTGAGCCGAGGCCGAATCATGCCGCGTCGGCTACCCTCAATCAAGACGGTGGGACTGCGCGCCTGGGCGCTTGCGGGTAAGCGTCATGGACCTTTCTGGGCTACCGGCAGATCGAGCCAAAACGTACAGCCTTGGCCGACCGCGCCACAGGCGCCGAGATTGCCACCCATGGCTTCTGCCAGCTGCTTGCTGAGTGCGAGACCCAGACCCAGGCCTTCGACGCTGATGCGTTCGGCATCCAGACGTTGAAAGGGTACGAACAGTTTGCCGATCTGCTCGGCCGACAGGCCCGGCCCGTTGTCGGTCACCGCCACACGCACATAGCCCGGCGCGACGACGGTATCGATGGCGAGCTCGACCTGGCCACGCGGATGGTTGTACTTGACGGCGTTGCCGAGCAGGTTGAGCACGATCTGGCGGACACGGGTGCGATCGGCTGTCGCCCAGATGTTAGCCCCGGCCGACGGCGTGAAACGCACCTCGATATGACGATGACGCGCTTCGCTCTGCACCATGGCCAGACATTCGGCGCAGGTGTCACGCAGATCGATGCGTTCGAGCGAGACGCGCAGTTTGCCGATCTCGATGCGGGTCAGATCGAGCATCTCGTCAACGATGTCGAGCAGATGGCGGCCAGCGGTCAGGATTTCGTCGACGCTCTCACGCTGCTCTTCGCACAAGGGATGACGCTTGTCGTAATGCATGAGCTGACTGAAGCCCAAGATGGCGTTCAAGGGCGTGCGCAGCTCGTGACTCATCTTGGAAAGGAATTCGGACTTGGTGCGGTTGGCGCTCTCCGCCTCGTCCTTCAAGCGTTGCAGCTCGGTAACACGCTTGCCGTCGGTGATGTCCTCGATGAAGCCCGCGATACGATACAGCTGGCCGCGTTCGTCCTCGATGGGAAAGGCGCGGCCACGCATCCAGCGCACTTCGCCGCCGGCCTTGATCATGCGGAATTCAAGATCGGCATGGCCACTGCTGAGACAGCCCTTGAACGCAGCGCGCATGCGCGACAGATCGTCGGGATGGATGCGTGTCAGCCACAGCTGGTGATCAGCGTAGGCGCTCTCCAGCGGCAGGTCCCAGGTGCTGGCGTAGGCCGGGCTCACATAGATGGGCTCGCCAGTGCCGGCCGCGAGCAGCCAGAATACTTGGTCGACGTGATCGGTAATCTGGCGCAGGCGTAATTCGTTCTCCTTCAATTGCAATTCAATCTGCTTGCGCGCCGTGATGTCCTGGCCAATGCCGACCAGGCGTTGTGGACGGCCGCGATTGTCCCTTTCCACACTGCCTTGTTCGTGGATATGGCGCACCTTGCCATTGCCACGCACGATGCGGTGATCGAAATCGTAGACGTCGCCGTTTTGCAGGGCGCCACTGATATGGGCCTGCACGGCGCCGCGATCCTCGGGATGCACGCGTTCGAGGAATTCTTCATAGCTAGTGGGTGCGCGTGAGGGTGGCAGATCAAAGATGCGACGCAATTGTTCCGACCACAGCATGCCGTGATCGTTGAGATCGATTTGCCAGAAGCCCAGGTTGCCCACCAGTTGGGCGCGTTCCAGTCGGTGTGCGTATTCGACCAGTTCGCTGTGCTGGCGGCGACGCTCGGTGACGTCGCTGGTGACACCGGCGATGGCGAGCGGCATGCCGCGCACGTCGCGCACCGAACGGCCCTTGTCGTGCACCCAGCGCACATCGCCATCGGGACGCACGATGCGGTATTCAGTGTCGAGCGGCGCGCCGTTCAACATCGCGCTGAATTCAGTGGACATGCGCTGACGATCGTCGGGATGGATGGCTTCCAGCCAGCCGACCGCATTGCCCCGTGCCTCCTCGCAGCGGCGCCCGAAGATCAGTTCAAAGCCGGGACTGACATAAAAGGGCGTCGAGTTGTCGAGCGTCAGCAGCCAGAAGGAATCGGTGATGGTTTCAGTGATCTGACGAAGCCGCATTTCACTTTGCTGCAGGGCGATCTGCGCTTCGTGACGCTCGGTGATATCGCGCACCAGGCCGGTCATACGTCGCGGCAGGCCGTCGGCCTCGCGCTCGACCGTGGCCTGCGAATGCAGCAGCAGTACGCGGCCGCTTTTCAGGATCACGCGATGTTCGATGTCGTAGTGATCGCGGCCGGCAATCGCGGCGGCTACCGCCTCGGTGACCAGGGCGACGTCGTCGGGATGCAGAAACTCGATATAGTTGTCCGCAGTCAGGGTCAGGGTCAGCGTCTCGTCATCGAGTTCGAACAGGTCGCGCATCTCCGGCGACCAATAGATATCACCGGTGATCAGATCCAGTTCCCATAAACCAAGCTTGGCCGCGCGCTGCGCCTGGGCCAGGCGCGCGGCGTTGCGCTCAATGAGTTTCTGGTGTTCGTGTCTCTCGGTGATGTCGCTGATGATGCTGGCCAGGCCAATGACCGTGCCTTCTTTATCGCGCACCAGGTCGGCCTTGTCGTGTACCCAGCAGATTTCACCGTTCGGCCGCATGAGGCGGTATTCGGCGACGAAGCCACCCCGCGCGAGGGTCTGGCCGAAGGCGGCGGCGATGCGCGGACGGTCCTCCGGATAGACCATGTCTATCCAGCTTAGCGAGCCACGCACCAGGTTCTGATTGGAGATACCGAAGATGCGTTCGTGGGCGGGACTGGCGTAGATCAGTTCGGTGCGACGCAGATTGGTCAGGCAGAAGGCTTCGCTGCTGGCGTTGGCGATCTGATGCAGACGGGTTTCCTGCTCGTGCAAGGCGCGGTTGGCTTCGACCGTGTCGGTGACGTCCTGCGCAATGCCGACGAACCCACGTTGCACACCGCCATCCATGAACGGCGCGTATTCGACGCGGAAATAGCGCTGGGCGCCATCGCTCGGACGGGTGGTCGGACCATTCGGTCCGAACGATACCCGTTCGCCCGCCATCACCCGTTGGGCCGGCGGCAATACGCGATTGGCTATTTCGGGCTCCAGCACATCCTCAAGACGACGGCCGGGAAACCACGACTCGGGTTCGCCATACCAGGCCGCGAACTGACGATTGACATAGGTGAAGCGCACGTCCATATCGAAGGCCGCGACCAGCGCCGGAATGGCGTCGATGACCGCGCGCAGTTCCTGTTCGGCCTGACGCAGGGCGCTTTCCGCGCGCCGTGTGTCAGTGATGTCTTCGAGCAGGGCAATGAAGCCGCGCGTGATACCGGCGACAGTGTCCGGCAGCAGGCGCACACGCAGCACGCGTTCGGCTTCGGCGAAGCGCGGGTTGTGTCGTATGTAATCGAAATCGAGACTCTCCCCCTGCAGGGCGCGCTGCATCAAAGGACCGGTCAGTGTGTAGGAATCGCCAACCACATCTGCGACCCTGTTGCCGATGAAGATCTGCGCCGGCAGCTGATACCAGGCGAGGAAGCCGGCATTGACATAGCGATAGCGCATGTCGGCATCGACGTAGGTGATCAAAGCCGACAGGTTGTCGACGATGTCATGCAGCGGGTGTTGGGCGGTCTCTATGGCGCGCTCGATCGAGCGATAACGGGTGATGTCTTCGATCACCATCACGATGCCATCCTGCCGGCCGTTAACGATGTTGGGCGTACAACGTGCGCGCATATCGCGCAAGGTCCGTGGCTCGCGCGGGGCGTAATGGCCTTCGTATTCGAAATCGACCGGCGTGCCCGCCAACGCGGCCGCGAGGTAGGGCGTGATGAGACGATAGACTTCGTCCGTCAGCGTGTCGGCGATGGCGCGACCGACGAACCAGTCGCGTGGCTTGTTCCAGATCCTTTCGTATTCGGCATTGACCAGGCGATAGCGCTGGTCAGGCCCGATAGAGGCGATCAACAGCGGCGCGGCGTCGACCATCGCGGCGAGGCCGGCATAGGTGTCGGGATTGAAGTCCGGCGCGGAACTTAAGGTCATGGGCAAGGGGTTCCGTCGCCTGTCGATGGAACTGCGGCATATTACCGGCCGCCGCGACTACAATTCGCGCGGCGTGCGCGGGTATTATCCTGGGGCGCCGACCGACTAGGCAATCGCCTTGCGTCAGCGTGCGTTCCAGCTGCGAGTCGCACCGATGAAGATCCTGTACGTCGAGGACAATGCCGCGAACGCGCGCCTGGTGGCCAAGTATCTTGGTATGAAGAGCGGCGTGTCGCTGTTCGAGGCCGCCACCGCCGAGGAAGGTCTGCGGCTGGCCGGCGAGCAGCGCCCCGATCTGATTTTGATGGATTTGAACCTGCCGCGCATGTCGGGCGCCGAAGCTCTGCGCGCCTTGCGCGCCAATAACGGCACGAGCGCCATTGCGGTGGTGGCGGTGTCGGCCGATGCGGTGCCGGACAATATCCGCGCCGCGATGGCGGCAGGCTTTGACGACTATCTGACCAAGCCGCTCGACTTCCAGCGTTTTGATCGCATCATCGATCGCTACCGTCCGGTGTAGGGCCTGTTTGGCGCGCGGCGCTGGCTTGAACGATACTGTCGGTCCAGCGCCGAGAGATGCACCGCCGAGGATGTTGATGACCACGCAAGACCCCCAATCCGCCGCCGCAGCGGCGGCCCGCGACCTTCTGTGCCGCTGTTACGACGGTGTGCTCGCGACCGTGTCGGTCGATGTGGCGGGTTATCCCTTCGGCTCGGTGGTGCCCTATTGTCTCGACCAGCACGGCCGGCCGCTGATCCTGATCGCATCGATCGCTCAACACACTAAGAACATCCGCGCCGACGCGCGCGTATCGCTGACGGTATTCGATCGCGCCGAGCCCGATCTGCAGGCCGCCGGGCGCGTGACGGTGCTCGGTGATGCGCGTCACCTCGGCGAAGATGAGCGCGCACTGGCGCTGCGCTACTACCGCTACTTCCCGCAGTCCTTCGACTACGATCGCACCCACGATTTCGGCTTCTTCGCTATCGAGCCACGCCGCATCCGCTACATCGGCGGCTTTGGTGCGATTTACTGGTTCGAGCCCACTACCATGCTGGTGCGCAATCCGTTTGACGCCGAGGCCGAGCGCGGCATCATCGAACACATGAACGCCGATCATGGCGATGCCATCCAACATTACTGTGCGGTGGCCGGTATCGAGATTCCGCCCGGCGTGACACCGGCACTGGCCGGCTGCGATGGCGAAGGTATCAACCTGCGGCTGGATGCGCGCATCGCGCGTATCGCCTTTGCTGAGCCGGTCGAGACCTTGCAGGCGGTGCGTCAGACTTTAGTGGCGATGGCGCACGCCTGAGCGCGCGACTCAGGCCGTCAGGCGCAGGCGCGCCGCCAGCGTTTCTTCCCACACTTCACCAATGATCGCTGCGTCCTCATAACCAGCCGCGTGCAGCGCGGCGACGCAGGCGCCGGCAAGCGCGCTCGGTACGGCGCCGAGCAGACCGCCGCTGGTCTGCGGATCAAAACACAAAGCGAAGTGAGGGTGCGCGCGCGCAGCGTCATCGGTCTCGATCTCGACCAGTACTTTGCGATTCTCTGGCGCGAGACTGCTGGCGATGCCGGCGGCGGCGAGGTTTGCTGCGCCGTTCAGCACAGGCAGCGTTGGCAATGACAGATGTGCGCTGACACGGCCTGCGCGCAACATTTCGAGCAGATGCCCGGCGAGGCCGAAGCCGGTGATATCGGTCAGTGCAGCGGCTGCATGAGCGCGCAGGATGTCGGCGGCTACCGCATTGGACTGCGTCATGCAACTCAGCGCGCCATCCAGCCAGCGCGCGCGTGTCGCGCCACGCATCAAGCCCGCCAGCAGTACACCGCTGCCCAGCGGTTTACATAACACCAGCGCGTCACCGGCCCGCGCGCCGCGTTTGCGCAACAGCTGACCCTCGTCGATGTAACCATTGATGGCAAAGCCGAGCGTCAGTTCGGCGCCTTCGCCAGTATGGCCACCGACCAGTGCAGTGTTGGCGGTGATAAACACTTCGTTCGCACCGTGCATCATCTGCGTGAGGTCGTCCTGCATCTTGCGCGGCGCGGCGAGCGGCAAAGTGACGATGGCCAGCGCGGTGTGGGGCGTGGCGCCCATCGCATAGAGATCCGACAGGCAATGATTGGCGGCGATACGGCCGAACAACCACGGGTCGTCGAGAAACACGCGAAAGCTGTCGACGCTCTGCACCGACAACGCGCCGGCCGGCAGGCGTACCACCGCCGCGTCGTCCGGCTCAGTGAGACCGATGATGATGTCATCGCGCTTGATCACCGGCAGACCGGCGAGCGCGGCATGTAGCAGCTCGGCGCCGAGCTTGGCGCCACAGCCACCGCAACGCATGGCCGCATCGAGCACGGTCGGATCGCGCGGCGCCTTACGCGTCATCATGCTGGGCAACGCGGCATAGCGCTGCATGAAACGTCGATCGATATGGTCCTTCCAGCGCCATAGCCAATCACCAGCCAGCGCCAGTGCGCCGCGTGAGGCTACCGCGTGACGTCCGCCCGTCGAAATCAAAGCGAGGAAGCGCCGCTGCGGTGTGAAGGGCCGCAAGGCCTGGTCTTGCAAGGCACGACGCAGATTGTCGGCCAGCGGTGGGCCCTGTCGCACCGCGAACACGCCTGACTTGGGACGCGGATGGGCATCGACCGCAGCGATATCGCCGGCCGCGAACACCCCGACATGGGAAATCGATTGCAGACAGGCATCGACGCGGATGAAGCCCTGCGCATCGCTGGCGAGTCCGCTCGCGGCTGGCCAGACCGGCGCGGCAGCCTGGGTGGTCCACAGGATTTCGTCGAGAGCCAGTGTCTCGCCCCGCGCCGTCAGCACACGACCCGCTTCGACGGCGATCACTTCAGCCTGCGCCTGCACCGTGACCTCGGCCGCAGCCAAGGCGCGGCGCAAATGAGCGCGCACGCGTACATTGTGCGTCGGCAGGATGTCATCGCTGGCAGTGAGCAGATGAAATTCGAGACAGCGCGCATCGCGACCGCGCGCCGCGCAATCGGCGCGCAGGCGATAGGCCATGGCCAGCATCAACTCCACGCCACCGGCGCCGCCGCCGACCACGCCAATACGCAAAGGCTCGTTACGCGCCGCCACGCGCGCACGCAAATCCTGCCAGCGCGACCAGAAGCTGCTGATCGGTTTGACCGGCACGGTGTAGCGCGCCGCACCCGGCACTTGCATGGCTGGCGTTGCGCCGCAGTCGATGCTCAGCACGTCGTAACTGACCGGCGGTCGCGTTCGGCAATGCACGAGACGGCGTTCGAGATCGAGACCAATCACTTCGTCGTGATAGAGGCGCGCGGTGGCGAAGCTCGCCAGCGGCGCGAGATCGATATGCACCTCGTCGTAGTCGTAGTGACCGGCGACGAGGCCCGGCAGCATGCCGGAGTAGGGCGTATGGGTATCGCGACTGATGACAGTCACGCGGGTGCCGGGCAGCGGCCGCATGCCGAAGCGCCGCAGCACTTCGACATGGGCATGGCCGCCGCCGACCAGCACCAGATCACGCATCACGGGCGTTGTTTGCATCATGGCCTCAACCACCCGGCATGGCGAACGTCAGTCGCTGGCGTTCGCGCTAGACGCGCCGCTCAGGCCGCGCGTTCGCATCCCGTGGCAGTGCGCGGTGTCAGCCAGTCGTCGGTGTCACAGTCGACGGGATGATCGTCCAGCACGCCGCAGGCCTCGATCTCGTCCATCGCTTGCTTGGAGAACTCGGCCGACGGAGCATCGCCCGCGATCACGAACATCAACACCGAGTATTGATCGGCTGGGCCGTCGGTGACGTTCTCGAAGCGACGTATCATGCCGGGCGGGAACGAGATCACATCCAGCGGCTCAAGATCCACTGACTCGATCTGCCCGCGCTCGTCTTCCCAGCTCGCGCGCCAGCGGCCGCTCATGCAGACGAAGGTCTCGTTGGTATCGTGGTTGTGCATCATCGGGCCCTTGCCCGGTAAGGCCTCGCAGTAACCGAGATTGAAACCCTCGGTAATCTTGATCGAGGACATGCGCGCGGCCTTGGCGCCGACCGGTGAACTCAGCGCGCCCTGTTCGTCGGCCGGCGGCTGAAAGCCGATCACGTTATAGAGGATGCGCATGGCGTCGGGCATGTGGCTGTCGGGCAGGCCACCATCGAAGCCCTTCAAATCCTTGAAGCGCGCGACGCGTTTCAGCATTGCGTCACGACTCAAGAACACGCGCGGTATCTGTTCCTCGAATGCCATCATGCTGTCCTCTCCAAATGCGTTAACGCAGTTCCTCGCATAGCATAGCGACAAAGCCCGGCGCTGCCACTACGCCTGCGTACTCTCAGTCGGTCGCTGAGGCGATTGACCGACCAACGAGCACACTGCGGTGCTGGGCGATGTAGCCCAGCGCCAGCGCTGTGAGCGGCGGCGCGACTTCGCTATGCGCCTCAGGCAGACGATGCCAAATGACGACAGCGCCGCAGCTGCGGCCGTCGCGTGCAGCACATACAATCAAGCGTCCGTGCCGCGAGTGAGGAGTGCGCTTCATGTTCGAATATACCTGCCTGACCGTCGTCCCCGAGCCGCAAGGCTTTGTTGCCGCCGTGCGTGGTCTCGACTTGCGCGCGCCGCTGTCGGCGGCCGCACAGCGCGATCTCATGGGCGCTTGGTCGCGTCACGCGGTGCTGTACTTCCCCGAGCAGCAACTCGAGCCCGCGACGCTCGAACGAGTCAGTGCCTATCTCGGTCCGTTTGGCGACGACCCTTACGTCACGCCTATGGAAGCTTACCAACACGTCATCGAAGTGCGGCGTGAGGCCGGCGAGACCGCGCCGATCTTCGGTGGCATGTGGCATTCCGATTGGAGCTTTCAGGCCACGCCGCCAAGCGCGACCCTGCTCTATGGCGACATCGTACCGACTAGCGGTGGCGACACGGTGTTTGCCGATGGCTGTCGCGCCTTTGAAGCCTTGTCACCGGCGATGCAGAATCTATTGCTGCCCTTGAACGCGGTGCATTCGGCGGCGCCGGCCTATGGACCCAAGGGTTTGTTTGCGCGCGATGACGCGACGCGCTCCATGCAGATCATCGTCTCGCCGGAAGCGGACAAGACCGAGATCCATCCCATCGTGCGTCGCCATCCCTTGTCGGGTCGTTGTTCGCTCTATGTCAATCACGTTTATACCCTCGGCATCGAGGGCATGCGCGCCGACGAAAGTCAGGCCCTGCTCGAGTTTCTGTTCAAACACATGACGCGCAATGAGTTCGTTTATCGTCATCGCTGGCAGCCACACATGTTGCTGATATGGGATAACCGCCGCGTGCTGCACTATGCCGACGGCGGGTATGAAGGCCAGCGTCGACTCATGTACCGCACCACCGTGGCGGGCGAGCGTCCGCAGGCGGCGCGTGCCGCCTGATCACGCGCGCGAGATCAGCACGCCGCCGCCGCCCACGCGCTTCGTCCCGACGTGCTTGATGGTGTGACGCGCAATCTGCGCTGGCTGCTGCTGTCGACGGCGGTGCTGTCTACTGGCTGTGGCGCCCTGCCGTGGCCGACCAAGCCGGCGGCGGTCGTCAAACCGGCCACCGTGCCGGCCATCAAGCTCGTGGTGCGCGGTGTCAGCGCGCGATTGGCGGGCAACATCCGCGCCCATGTCTCGCTCGCGAGTCGCGCCTGCACCACGCCGAGCGCCTACCTGAGTGCGCTCGCTAAACACGCCGAAGAGGAAAGCCAGGACGCCTTGCGCGCCTACGGCTATTACCACGCGACCGTGAAGACCCACGTCAATGGCGGCGGCGATTGTCCGCGTGTGGTGATCGAAGTAACCCAGGGTGCGCGCGTGGTGGTGGACGCCATCGATCTGACCGTCGAAGGCGCGGCGCGCGAGGACAAGGGCTTCATGACGCCACTCGCCAAGCTGCCACTAAGCGTCGGCGCGAGCCTCAATCACGACAAGTACACCGCCACCAAGCGGCTAGTGGAAAGCCTCGCCTTGGAGCGCGGCTATCTGGCCGGACGTTTCGTCGAGAACCGCCTTGAAGTGGATGTCGCACGCAATGTTGCCCATGTGCGTTTGCGCTATGACAGTGGCCCGCGCTATCAGGTCGGCGACATCATCATCCGCCAGGACCCGCTGGTGGTGCGCGAACAATTGGTGCGGCGCTTTCTCGACTATCAGCCTGACCAACCCTACGAGGCGGATCTCATCACGCGTTTCTATGCAGCCCTCGCCGCCAGCCAGTATTTCGATCAGGTCGACATCCGCCCGCAGTTAGGTGACGCGCGCGACGCGTATATTCCCATCGACATCCGTCTCACGCCGCGCCAGCGGCACAAATATTCCATCGGCCTTGGAGCGTCCACCGACGAAGGCGCACGCACCCATCTTGCCTATGCCAATCGGCGTTTGAATGCCGAAGGACACCGTTTGAATGCCGATCTGCGGGCTTCGCTGATCGAACAGAGCATGGCGGGCGAATATCAGATTCCCCGCGCCCATCCCGCCGATGAATGGTTGAGTCTGCAGGCCGGCGTCAAGCGCAAGAACGCCAATAATTTCGAAAGCGATGAAACGCAGATCGGCATCGCCGACACCTTGCGTCGGTCTTACGGTATTTTGGAAACGCGCTTCATCCATCTCGATCACCAGGCCTTTGACATTGGTCATCGCAACCGCGCCTCGACCTTGCTGATCCCCGGCCTGCGCTGGACCAAGACCACCACGAACGATGCGCTCTATCCGACCCGTGGCTACACCGCGAGCCTGGAAGTGCGGGGCGGCTCGGCAGCGATGCTGTCAGACGTCAACTTCGTGCACGCACTCGGCAGTCTGCGTGTGGTGCACGAGGTCGCGCCCGGTTGGCGGCTGCTGGCGCGGCTCGAGGCTGGCGGTAGCTGGGACGATAACTTCGGCGCTTTGCCGCCGACCGAGCGTTTCTTCGCCGGCGGCGACTTGAGTGTGCGCGGTTATGCTTTTGAAGATCTCGGCCCGCAAGATAGCCGTGGACACGTGATCGGCGGTCGCTACCTCGGCGTGTTCAGCATGGAGGTGGAACGCACGATCGCGCGGCGCTGGGCGCTGGCGAGTTTCGTCGATGGCGGCAACGCTTTCGGCGGCAGTGGGCGCGACACCGGCTTGAAACTGAGTGTCGGTGCCGGACTGCGCTGGCGCTCGCCACTGGGACCGGCGCGCATTGATCTCGCCCATCCCCTTGATGACGACGTGGTCTTGCGTCTGCATGTGCGCATCGGTCCGGATCTGTGATGAGCGACGATGTCTGAAGCCACACCGACACTCGCCGCAACCACGCCCCGCAAGCAAGTCGCGCGCGTATTGCGCATGCTGATGGTCGTTGGCGTGCTGAGCATCGCGCTCATGCTTACTTCGGCGCGCGGTCTGTCTTTGCTGCTGCATGGCCTGGCGCCAACACTCACTTTCACCGAGCTGCACGGCAGTCTGCTCGAAGGCGTGGAACTGCGTGAGCCACGCTTCACATCGTCGAGCGTGACGGCGCGCGCGAGTCGTCTCGTCATGCAATGGCAGGCTTCCTTGCACGGTGGTCTGGTAGTGCGCGATCTGCAGGCCCAGGACCTCGTCATCGAACTCGCGCAAAGTGCCTCGTCAAGCTCGCCGAGCTGGCCACGACTGCCGTTTAAGCTGCACGTTGAAGGTGTGCGCATCGATGGCCTGTCCATCAGCCAGGGTGAGCAGCATTATCAGTTCACCGAACTCGAAGCCAGGTTCGAACTTGCGGGTCAGCGTGTGCTGCTGCCACAGTTCTCGCTGCGCGGCGCCCATCAGTCTTTACACGGTCAATTGCATTATGACGGTGTGCTGGTCGCGCAAGTTGATTGGCAGGGCCTGTTCGCCGAGCGCGCGGCGCGTGCCCATCTCAGTGCGCGCGGCGCGCTCGATGCCCTGGCGTTTGAGCTGCAACTCCAAGCGCCGTGGCTGGCGAGCTTGCGCGGGCAAGTGAATGCGCTGGCCTCACCACCGCGCTTCACGGCGGACCTCAGTGCGACGGCGCCCGGCATCGGGCCGTTGCACGGTGCATTGGCGGGCGGGCTCGCTGCCTTGCGCGTGCAATTGCATCTGCCGCTGGCCAAGGCCGCGCCCGCGCTGCGCGATGTGCAACTCGATTTCGATCTGCAACGCGTGAGCGATAAGTTGCGCGGTGCCTTGCGGTGGCGCTTGGGGACGGCAGCGAGCTGGCAAGGGGATGGCGTGGTGACCTTAGGCACCGAGGGTCTCGATGTGGCGCTCGACAGCGCGACGCCGCGGGAGGCAAGTCTGCGTGCGCGCTTGTTGTTCGCAGACACGGGACCACAACTCGGCGCACGTCTGCACTGGCAGAATATGACTCTGCCCGGATTAACGTCGGCTATCGCCAGCGCTGGTGTTGTGAAACTGCGCGGCTCGCTGACGGACTTGTTGGTGAGCGGTGACATGCGCGCGACTGATGGTGGCTACGGCGCGGTGGCGGCCCATGGGCGCGGTCGACTGACACCCGGGAAATTTGAACTCGAGCAACTGGACAGTGCTCTGTTCGCCGGACGCTTGCGCGCGCGCGGCACGCTCGATTGGCAGCAAACGCTCTGCGCGCAATTGAGCTTCAATTTTTCCGCGCTCGATTTTTCCCATCTCGATGCGGCGTTTGCCAGTGCGCTTGATGGCCAGGGCCGCAGCCATGGGTGTCGACAGGAAAACACCTGGCAAGGCGGTGTCGCCCTTGAACAGCTGGGCGGTCGCTGGCGCGGACAGCCAGTGCGCGGCCGAGGCGAGTTCGAACGCACGCCAGTGCAGAGCGCGGTCCACCAGTTGCATGTCGAACTCGGTGCCAATGTGCTCGACGCCGACTTGGTACTCGCGCCGACATTCGCTGGCCAATTTACGCTGGCTGCACCGGATCTCGGCGCGGTATTGCCGAGGCTTGTGGGACGTCTGGACGCGCATGGCGAGATGGCCGGCTCGCTCGCAGCGCCGTCACTGCGTGCGCGATTGCATGGCACGGCTCTGACATTTGGAGCGTGGCGGGCCGCCGCGCTGGAAGGGCAGTTCGACATCGATGCGGCACGCGCCAGTGCTTCGGTGCTGACCCTCAGCCTGCGCGATTTCGCCCATGCTGACTCCGTGCTCGGCGCCCTTGCGCTGCATGGCCAAGGCACGGCTGCCGAACACCGCTTCGCGCTGACATTGGACGGTGGTGTGCTGCGCGCCGCGCTTGAAGCAAAGGGCGCGTGGACCGCATCGCGTTGGTCGGGCGCGCTCACCGCGCTCACGCTGGAACACCAACAAGGCGGCAGCTGGCAACTACAGGAGGCCGCGCCCTTGACGGTGCAGGGCGCGAGTGTCGCATTCGGTCCCGGCTGTCTCGCGCAGAATGGTGCCAAGTTGTGCGCAAGCTTGTCGCATTGGAGCACTGGCGACGGCACGGCGGCGCTGCACGTCACTGCTGTGCCGCTGTCCTTGGCGCGCGCATGGTTGCCGAACAGCTTCACACCTCGCGGTACCTTCAACGCCGACGCCGACTTGCGTCACGACGCCGGTGTCTGGCGTGGACAAGGCATGGCAAATATCGCGCGCGGCAGTGTGCGCTATCGGCTAGCCGGTCATGTGGATCAGAACCTGCCAGTGCACGATGGCCAGGCGAGCTTTCAAATTGATGGCGAACGCTTGCGCGCCAAAGTCAGCGCCAGTCTTGGCGACTGGTTGCGCATGAACGGCTCGCTCGATGTTGGTTTCGCCAGCCAGGCGCCACTGCACGGGCAGTGGGAGATCAACGTGCCGGACATCACCTGGCTGCAGGAATTCTTGCCGGACATTGCCGGCAGCGCAGGCAGCGCGCGTCTGCATGGGAGTCTGAGCGGTACGCTGGATGCGCCCCTGCTCGACGGTGCGCTGGAGTTATCGTCGGGCAGTCTGTTGTTGCCGCGTTTTGGCACCGCGCTGTCGGCACTCGACGTGCAGGCGCGCGGTGCACCAGACGCGCGTCTCGCCCTTAGCGGACAGGCGCGGATGGGCGAGGGCATGTTGCACATAACGGGCGAAATTTATCCCCACGGCATTGACGGACCGCGCGCGCAACTGCATGTGCGCGGCGAGCAACTGGCGCTGGTGCGTTTGCCCGAGGTCGAGGCCGATGCCGCGCCGGACATGGACGTCACGATCGCGCGCAAAACTTTTGATCTGAAGGGCCAGGTAAGCTGGTCGCGTGTGCAGATCCATCTGCCCAGTGTGCCCGAGCAAGCGGTGGTGGTGTCGCCTGATGAAGTATTGATCGGCAGCGTGCAAGGCCAGCAGGCACCCGCTCAGCGGCACCGCTGGTTTG
>JAYWAC010000046.1:0-2684 GCA_043782755.1 Pseudomonadota bacterium
TATCGCTGCGCGGATCCGGTAGATCTGAACGATCTCTATTGCCGTTCGCGGGGTGAAGGCTTCGGCGCCGAAGTGAAACGCCGCATCCTGATCGGCACCTATGTCCTGTCGTCGGGCTATTACGATGCCTATTACCGCAAGGCCCAACAGATTTGTCGTCTGCTGCGCGACGACTTCAGTGCCGCCTTTGCCGAGGTCGACGTGATCATCGGGCCGACCACACCGACCGTCGCCTATCGAGCCGGTGCGCACGCCAAGGATCCGGTCACCATGTATCTGGGTGACATCTACACCACCGCCGCCAATCTCGCCGGTCTGCCCAGCCTGTCGATACCAGCGGGTTTCGTCGATGGTCTACCGGTCGGCATGCAACTCACCGCCACGCACTTTGACGAAGCGCGCCTGCTCGGTCTCGCCCATCAATATCAGTGCGAGAGCGACTGGCATCTGCGCACGCCCGCAGCGTTCAACGGAGGATAAACCCATGCCATGGGAAACCGTCATCGGCCTGGAAATCCACGCCCAGCTCGCCACTCGTAGCAAGATCTTCTCCGCTGCCTCAACCGCCTATGGTGCCGAACCCAACACGCAGGCCTGCGCCGTCGATCTCGGACTGCCCGGCGTGTTGCCGGTAGTCAACGAGCAAGCGATCGCCATGGCGGTACGCTTCGGGCTCGCCATCAACGCCACCATCGCGCCGCGCTCGGTGTTCGCGCGCAAAAATTACTTCTATCCCGACCTGCCCAAGGGTTATCAGATCAGTCAGTACGACGCGCCCATCGTCGCGCTCGGCAAAATCGCCATCGACATCGATGGCGAATCCAGGACCATCAACATCACGCGCGCCCATCTCGAGGAAGATGCCGGCAAGTCGCTGCATGAGGATTTCCATGGCGCGAGCGGCATCGATCTGAATCGCGCCGGCACGCCGCTGCTGGAAATCGTCTCGGAACCCGAGATGCGCAGCGCCGCCGAAGCGGTCGCCTATATGCGCGAGATCCATCGTCTGGTGCGCTATCTCGGTATCTGCGATGGCAACATGCAGGAAGGTTCCTTCCGTTGTGACGCCAATGTTTCGGTGCGTCCGCGCGGCAGCGAAAACTTCGGCACGCGTGCCGAGATCAAGAATCTGAATTCCTTTCGTTTCATCGAACGCGCCATCGAATTTGAAGTCGAGCGTCAGATTGAAATCATCGAGAGCGGCGGCAAGGTGATACAAGAAACGCGGCTCTACGATCCGGACAGGGATGAAACCCGCACTTTGCGCAGCAAGGAAGACGCCCACGATTATCGTTACTTCCCCGATCCGGATCTGCTACCGGTGGCGGTGAGCGCGGCTTATGTCGACGTCATCCGCGCCACCATGCCGGAACTGCCGCGCGCCAAGGTAGCGCGCTTCATCAAAACCCTTGAACTGTCGCACGACGATGCCGTGGTGCTCGCCAACGACCCCGACACCGCCGCCTACTTCGAGCGCGCCATTGCGGCACAACCGAGAGCCGCGAAGCAAACCGCCAACTGGATCATGGGTGAATTGTTCGCGGCCTTGAACCGCGACAACCTGGAGATTGAGGCCAGCCCTATCACGCCCGAACAAATGGGTCAGCTCGTGCAACGCATCGTCGACGGCACGCTGTCGGGCAAACTCGGCAAGCAAGTCTTTCAGACCATGTGGAGTTGCGGTCGCGACGCCGATGACATCATCGAGACTGAAGGCCTGCATCAGGTGTCAGATACTCACCTGATCGAGGTAACAGTTCGCGAGATTCTGGAACAGAACCCCGATCAAATTGCGCAGTTCCGCGCCGGCAAGGACAAGGTGCTCGGCTTTCTGGTCGGTCAGGTCATGAAAAAAACCGGCGGCAAGGCCAATCCCGCGTTGGTCAATCAGCTCATCAAGGCCGCTCTCGCTCACTGACTTCGAACGATGGCCACCCTGGCCATCGCCCTTGCGCACGCATCGTGATCGACGCAGACATCGCGGCGGGTGGAGCGCTATGTTCTTTGTTATTCAGCGCTTAATATCAATCGCAACAGGTCCCCTGTCGTGTTACTTCGGCAATTGCACGAACACACTCACACTCGCTATGCACATTTAGAAAATACGATCGTCATCTGAGGAGGGTTCTCATGCTATCAGCACTCAACACTGCCGTGGACGCGCGCCTGGATGCCACCAACCGCGTCGACTGCAGTCTTTTACACAACCTGGAACTACGCTTCGATCACGCCACAGGCGTGCTGTGGAAATATATCTCGCGTCACTCGACGCCGCATTTCTCCCACGCACAACTTGATGACATCCGTACCGTGCAGAACGCGGTGCGCGATGGTCTTCATCTCGATCTGCCGAACTTCGACACCGCGAAATTGAAGTACATGGTGTTTGGTTCCAAGCTACCTGGCATCTTCAGTCTGGGCGGCGATCTGCGACTGTTCCGCGATCTGATCGCGCATCGTGACCGTCATGGCCTGGAACTCTATTCGCGCAAGGCGACCGACGCTATCTTCTATCATGCGGCCAATACCGCCGACGTCATGACCTTCTCGCTGGTGCAGGGCACGGCGATGGGCGGTGGCTTCGAGGCGACCTTGGCCGGCAACGTGGTGGTGGCCGAGCGCGGCTCGCGCCTTGGCTTTCCCGAAGTGTTGTTCGGCCTGTTCCCGGGTATGGGTGCCTATAC
>JAYWAC010000047.1:0-7048 GCA_043782755.1 Pseudomonadota bacterium
TCGGCCGCCTGCGCGGCCACCGTGCGTTTCTTCGTTGGCATACTCATCTCACCTTCTCCTCATGATATGCCTCGCACACAAAATTACGGATAGGCTCGTGTGACCCACAAAGATCAGCGCCGGTCCGGTTACTTGTGGGTCAGACTTCAGTCTGACATTCCTTCCAGAGCCCATCCCCTCAACCCTCAGCCGCCCGCCCCTGCAGCAAGGCATCAAGGTCCAGCTTGCTCAAGCGTGTAATGTCATCCCGATACTTCAACACCACACCTGCGGTCTCCAACACTACCTCCGGCACGATGGCGCTAATCTCCAGCCCGAGCAGCGCACGCGCCCAATCCAAGGCCTCAGCGACGCCAGGCCGCTTGTAGAAATCCACCGCCCGCAGTCCTTGCATCACCCGTGTCACCGCAGCGGCGAGATCACGGTCCATACCCGGCACGCGCTTCATGATGATCTCGCGTTCCTTGTCTGGCGTCGGATAGTCGATCCACAGATACAAACAGCGACGCTTCAGCGCATCGTTCAATTCACGGGTGCGGTTGGAGGTCAGGATCACGCAGGGCCGCTGCACGGCGCTGAAGGTGCCGAGTTCTGGCACGGTAATCTGGTAGTCCGAGAGGATTTCCAAGAGGAAGGCCTCGAACTCTTCGTCGGCACGATCGATCTCGTCGATCAACAATACCGCCGGGCGCGGTCCGGGATGACGGATGGCCTTGAGCAGTGGCCGCTCGAACAGGAATTCAGGGCCGAAGATCGCGGTATCGAGTTCGGCGCGACGCGCTTCGTCGGCCTCGGCCAGACGAATATGCAGGATCTGCCGTGCGTAGTTCCATTCATACAGCGCCGAGCTCGCGTCCAGGCCTTCATAACACTGCAGACGGATGAGGGGCGTATCCAGCGCGCTGGCCAACACCTTAGCGACCTCGGTCTTGCCGACCCCAGCCTCGCCTTCCAGCAGCATGGGCTTGCCGAGGTCGAAGGCCAGCTTGGTGGTCAGACACAGTGGGCGATCGGCCACATAGTCATGGGCATCAAAGGTCGCGGCCACATCCTCGATGCGGTTAAAGGGATGCTGCCAGGCGCGGGGTGCCGTCATGGTATTCCTCGAAGCTCGATTGATGGATGCAGGCCGGTGACCGGCGACATTCGCGCGGGTGGTCAGGGTGCCGCTAGGCGGTTTATTCTAGCGGACTCCGTTCCGTCCACCTCATCGCACTCGGGGAGTCCATGGCCACCGCCCAACGCAGCATGCGCGTGACCCGTCTATTTACGGGCAGCGATCAGCAGTCCCATTTCGAGGACTTCGACGTCGAGATGGACGACCAGGGCTTGATCGGCCATTTGTCTGCCCGCCATCCGGTCACTAGCCTCATCTTTCGCCACACTGACAGCGACTACGATTACAGCTGGCACAACGCGCCGCAGCGGCAGTACATCGTGATCCTGGAAGGCGGATTGGACATCGAGATAGGCGACGGCACGCGCCGCGTATTCGGCGCCGGCGCTATCCTGCTCGCAGAAGACTTGACCGGCCAGGGCCATATCAGTCGCGCAGTGAATGGCGAGCCGCGCCGTTCGCTGTTCATCACCATCGATTAACGACAACACCAACGCACACGGAGATCCCGCATTGAGCACCCCGATCAAGGCCATTGTGGCCAGCAAAGACGCCGACGGTAAATTTACCGCAGGTCTCACTACTATCGACCTCGCCGATCTGCCGAGAGAGGACGTGCTGGTCGACATCGACTTCTCGACCGTCAACTACAAGGACGGCCTGGCCGTCACCAACACTTTCCCGATCTGCGCCAAGCTGCCGATGGTGTGCGGCATCGATCTGGCCGGCACCGTAGTGGAATCGAAGTCGTCCAAGTGGAAGGCGGGTGACCGCGTCCTCGTCAACGGCTACGGTCTATCGGAGCGTCACTGGGGCGCCTATGCGCAGAAGCAGCGCGTGAATCCCGATTTCCTGGTGCGCATTCCCGAGGCCTTCTCGAGCGAACTGGCGATGGCCATCGGCACCGCGGGCTATACCTCCATGCTGGCGGTCAACGCTATCCGCGATCACGGCACCACGCCCGCCGACGGGCCGGTGCTGGTGACCGGCGGTGCCGGTGGCGTGGGCTCGATCGCGATCATGCTGCTGGCCAAGCTCGGCTATGAAGTCGTCGCCAGCACGGGTCGCCCCGAGACCGCCGCTTACCTGAAGAGCCTCGGCGCCAAGGACACCATCGCGCGCACTGAGCTCGCCCGCACGCCTAAACCTTTAGAAAATGAACTGTGGGCGGCCTGCGTCGACAGCGTTGGCTCGACCACACTCGCGACCGTGCTTTCGCAACTGCGCTACAACGGCGTAGTGGCAGCCTGCGGTCTGGCTGGTGGCGGCGATCTGCCGAGCACCGTCATGCCCTTCCTGCTGCGCAATGCGCGCTTGCAGGGTATCGACTCGGTAATGGCGCCGATGGCCGCCCGTCAACGCGCCTGGAACGATCTCGCTGAACTCATCGACCCGTCGCAGTTGAAAGGCATTTACAGCATCGAACCCTTGGCCCGCGTGCCGGCACTCTGCGCGGCAATATTGCGTGGTGAGATCCGCGGCCGCGTCGTCATCGACGTCAACAAATAATTCAAGTCATAGCCACGAAGCACAGAGAGGATCACTCCATGGGAGACGTAGTTACCTACAGCCGCGAAGGCGAGATTGCTTACATCACCGTTGACAGCCCGCCGGTCAACGCCTTGTCGCTGCCAGTGCGCGCGGGCCTGCAGCACTGCGTGCGCCAGTTCGTCGCCGATAGCGAGGCCAAGGCCGCCATTCTGATCTGCGCCGGCCGCACCTTCATCGCCGGTGCCGACATCACCGAATTCGACAAGCCGCGCCAGGATCCGTGGTTGCCGGAAGTGATCGAAGAGATGGAAGCGTCGCCGAAGATCATCATTGCCGCGATCCACGGCACCGCGCTCGGCGGTGGTCTCGAAACCGCGATGGGCTGCCATTACCGCGTCGCCGTGCCGTCCGCCAAGCTCGGTTTGCCGGAAGTGACCTTGGGCCTGCTACCCGGTGCGACCGGCACGCAGCGCCTGCCGCGTCTGATCGGCGCCAAGGCCGCGCTCGATGCGATGGTGAGCGGCAAGCCGATGGCGGCCAAGCTGGCCGCAGCCGCCGGCGCGGTCGATCACCTGCTCGCCGATGAAGATCTGAAGGGTGGCGCGACGGCTTACGCCAAGCAGCTCATCGCCGATGGCGCGCAGCCGCGTCGCATTCGTGACATGTCGGTCGATAAGACCGGCGTTGACGCTGAGTTCTTCGCTAACTATCGCAAGGAAGTCGCGCGTAGCGCGCGTGGTTTCTTCGCGCCGGAACAGATCATCCAATGCGTGGAAGCGGCCGTGAATCTGCCTTATGCCGAGGCGGTCAAGCGCGAGAGCGAGCTGTTCATGGAATGCATGACCTCGCCGCATTCGCGTTCCCAGCGTCATCTGTTCTTCGCCGAGCGCGCCACCGCCAAGGTGCCGGACGTTCCAGCCTCGACCAGGCTGCGCGACATCAGACAAGTCGCCGTGCTCGGTGGCGGCACCATGGGCGGCGGCATCGCGATGAACTTCGCCAATGTCGGTATCCCGGTGGTGCTGAAGGAAATCAATCAGGCCGCACTCGAGCGTGGCTTAGGTATCATCAAGGGCAACTACGAGAACACCTTGAAGAAGGGCCGCATGAGCCAGGCTGACTTCGACAAGTGCATGTCCCTGATCAGCGGCACGGTCGATTACAGCGGTATCGGCGATTGCGATCTGATCGTCGAAGCCGTGTTCGAGAACATGGCGCTCAAGAAGGAAATCTTTGCCGAGCTTGACAAGGTAGCGAAGCCCGGCGCGATCCTCGCCAGCAATACCTCGACCTTGGACGTCGATGAGATCGCGGCCGCCACCAAGCGTCCGCAGGATGTCATCGGCTGGCATTTCTTTGCGCCCGCCAATGTTATGACCCTGCTTGAAATCGTGCGCGGCGAGAAGACCGCCCATGATGTCATCGCGACCTCGATGGCGATGGCCAAGACCATCCGTAAACAGGCGGTACTGGTGCGCGTCTGCTTCGGCTTCGTCGGCAACCGCATGTTCTTCCCCTATGTGCGTGAAGCACAGCGCATGATTCTGGAAGGCAATGCGCCCGAAACTATCGACAAGGCCGCCTACGACTGGGGCATGGCGATGGGCCCGAACGGCGTGTCGGATCTGTCCGGTCTCGACGTGCTCGATAAGGTCAACAACGAATGGAAGGCCAAGCCCAATGACCCGGCTTACTGCCGCATGGTGGCCAAGCTGACCGAGATGGGCCGCCTGGGTCAGAAGACCAATGCCGGCATCTTCAAATATGTCGATCGCAAACCGGTGCCGGACCCGGAAGTGGCGGCACTGGCCAAGTCCGAAGCCGAGCGCCTCGGTGTGCCGCAGATCGCGGTGACGCCGGCGGAAGTCATCGAGCGTCTGATGTTTTCCATGATCAACGAAGGCGCACTGATCCTGGCCGAAGGCATCGCCACCCGTCCGAGCGACATCGACGTGGTCTTCGTACACGGTTACGGCATGCCGCGCTACCGTGGTGGCCCCATGCAGTACGCCGATGAAGTCGGCTTGAAGACCGTCGTCGCGGGCATGGAGAAATACCGCAAGCGCTACGGCGATCTGTACTGGACGCCGGCGCCGCTGTTGCAGGAGCTGGCTGACGCTGGTTCGTCCTTCAGCGCCTGGGCGGCGAAGCGCGAGGGGTAAAAGCCTCAGCTTCGATGCGGGCCGCGCGCAAGGTGCGGCCCGCATCCGATTCCCTGTAGGGGCGCCTGTTACGCTCCGCCGTCCGCGCTGGGCGATGCTAGGATGCGGGGGCATGCCCCGCACAGATCTGCATCTATTCGACACGGCGCTCGGCCACTGCGGCATTGCATGGAACGAGTGCGGTATGGTCGGCATCCAGTTACCCGAAGGCGACGCGCCAGCAACTCTGCGGCGCTTGCGCCGACGCTTTCCAGGGAGTGAACTGCTTGTTCCCGATGGCGACACAGCACGCGCAGTAGCCGCGCTGATAGACGCACTGGCGGGCGGCCATGCAGACCTCGATGGTATCGTCCTCGACATGCGCGACGTGCCGTCCTTTGCGCAGCGCGTGTACGAAGTCGCGCGCGTCATCCCACGCGGCAACACCCTGACCTATGGCGAAATCGCCACGCGCCTGGGCGATGCATCACTGGCACGCGACGTGGGCCGCGCGCTCGGCGCCAATCCATTTCCGATCGTGGTGCCCTGTCATCGGGTACTCGCCGCGAGCGGCCTGGGCGGCTTTTCGGCCCACGGCGGCGCCGCCACCAAGCGGCGTCTGCTGATGCTGGAGGGCACGCCGGGTCTGCAATTGTCGATGTTCGATTCCGACCACTAGCGCCGCACTCAAGGGCGGCCGACGAAGGTCGCGAAACCCGCTACGAAAACCCGCAGCTGCTCGGTCAAGGCCTCATCGGCTAGCGTGCCGTCAGCGCGAATCACCTGGTGGGCGCGTGACATCATCAGGCGACCGCCGACCCACTGCCGCACGCCCAAGGCCTTCAATACCGGCAACCAGGCAGTCTGCGCGAGTACCGTGCCGAAGCCGCTCGGTGAGGCACCCGCCACAGCGAACGGGCGATCAGCAAACACACGAGCGAGATCCTGCGGCGGCCGCGACAGCCAGTCGAGCGCATTCTTCAACACGCCCGGCAGACTGCCTTTGTACTCCGGCGTCGACAGGATCACGCCGTCGCTGGCAACGATACGTTCCTTGAGTGCCGACACCGCATTCGGCAAGCCGTTAAGCTCAAGATCGCCATCGTAGAGTGGAATGCCATGCAGTGTGGCCACCGTCATCTCGACGTCGGTCGGTGCCAGTGCCGCAGCGGCACGCAACAGTGCGGTGTTGTAGGAGGCCGTACGCAGACTGCCGGAAATACCAAGGAGTCGAATCATGCCATTCACTCCTTGGCCGATTTCGCACGCAGGGCGTCGAAGCTCGTCATGAGATTGCAATAATCGGGAATGTGATTGGCAAACAGCGCGCCGAGACCCTCGACATCATTGCGCCAGTCACGATGCAATTCGCAGGCGACACCGAACCAACTCATGAGTTGCGCACCGGCGCGTGACATGCGATCCCAGGCCGCCTGGCGGGTGATGGCGTCAAACGTGCCCGAGGCATCGGTGACGACGAATACATCGAAGCCTTCCTCGATGGCGGACAAGGCCGGGAAGGCCACGCACACCTCGGTCACCACACCAGCGATGAGCAACTGCTTACGACCGGTCGCCTTCACCGCCGCGACAAAGTCGGGATTGTCCCAGGCGTTGATATTGCCGGGCCGTGCGATATACGGCGCGGTCGGGAAGCGCGCCTTCAATTCCGGCATCAAGGGTCCGTTTGGGCCATGCTCGAAACTGGTGGTCAAGATGGTCGGCAACTTGAAGTAGGCGGCGAGGTCGGCGACCGCCAGCACGTTGTTGCGAAACTTGTCGGGCTCGATGTCGCGCACCAGGGAAAGCAAGCCGGCCTGGTGATCGACCAGCAGCACGGCTGCCTGGCTCTTGTCGAGACGGATATACGGTTGGGTCATGACCTTGTCCTTAATCGAAGCCGGCGACGAACTGCCCCGGCGTGGAAACAAGCATAGAGGGTGAACGCTGGCTCCAGAAGCAGTCAAATTTTTATGTCGCGATCGGGTGTGCGCCGCGCTTGGGAGTCAGAGCTTGTGTTTTGCTTTTCAGTGATTCGTCGATGTGATGCGGCATCGTCTGATCTGAGAAACGGAGGGGCACTGAGCCTGAGTGAAGAGAATTACACTAGATTTACCTATGCTTCTATGTCTGAAAGTTTGGGCATGGGAAAGGCAAGGTCTGACACGAATGGCATGAATACCTAAATTGAAGCGAGTCAAAAATGACGACGGGGCCTGTCAGATTTTTTGTGGGCGAGGCGGTTTAATGATCCCGTCGCTCTCGTCATGTTCTGGCCAGTGTAAATCGATCCCCGTAT
>JAYWAC010000048.1:0-7026 GCA_043782755.1 Pseudomonadota bacterium
TGTTGTTTTAACTCCGAAACGACCCGAGATCGATAAGCCGATTCAGAGCATTGGAAAGCGATTGATTGATTTTAGGATACGGTGCCGAATGGCTGGAGACTGGGCGGTGACGCACGTCGACACGCTGATGCGAATCGAAAGAGATGCACGAAAACGAGTTTTCGGCCAATGGTGATCCACCCCTCAGGTCGCACTCGCCGCCGTAGGTCGGAAGGAACACCGGCCTTGGGCGATGCGTACGACAGTTCGCGATACTTTGTCGCTCCGCACCTCGCGGTACGGTTCGCGTTCTCGTCTCCACACCACCCGACGAGACGCGGCTTTATTCTTGAACATGAGCCTTGCACGATGCACGGTCGAAGCTCATGTTGCGCCTAATTATAGGGATATTTTCCTAGGCGGCAACCGCTTTGACGGCGCCTGCACCAACCCTGAAAGCGCTCGTCGAGAGCCCCTTATTGGGTCGCGGGATGCGGCGTTTCGACCCCTGCCGGCGTGACCGGCGGAGCGGCTTGCACAGCCTCAGGTTGTTTGGGCTTCTTGCCGATAAAACAACGTTTCCTGGCATCGACGCGCGCTTGTTCGAGTTGGCCTACGACCTTCTTGGCGCGCTCACTGTCGCGGAACACGCCACCCTTTTCGCCCGGCATGCGTTTGTAAATTTCAAAGGTGCGCGCCTCGGTGAAGTCGTCGAACGGCATCTGTTCGGCGATGATGTCGATCTCGCAGGCGCAGGCATAAAGATTGTCGACGGTTTGTCCGCCGTTGGTCCGCATGCAGGTCAGCACGTGGTCGACGCGCTCAAGCGTTGGATAATCATTGGCGGCGGCCGCTAGTGGCAAGGCAAGCGCTAAGATGCTCAACATATTTTTCATGGCGATAGCTCCGGTTGACTTATGTTATCAGGCCGCTAGCCGGGGAGATAACAGCGCGCACTCTGGTCAAGTGTCGCGCATGACGGCGCACACGAGAGTCTCAGGCGATAGCCCGACCATGACCCGGAACGGAGTCTCACACCGATGTCTTTCACGGGAATAGCCTTTGTCGCGGCCTACCTATACGGCCTGTTAAAAACATTCACCACTGATCCGCGCTGGGGTTTTTATACTTATCTTGGCGCGTTCTACCTGCATCCGCCAATGCGTTGGTGGGGCGCCGGACTACCCGATCTACGCTGGTCCTTGACCGCCGCCGTCGCGACCTTGCTTGCGTTGCCGAGTTCAAAGACCGCCGGTAACGCCACACCTTGGTTCTCACACGCCGTCACCAAGCTGGCGGTGCTCTACGTATTGTGGATGTGGATACAGTGGCCGTGGGCCACTGCGCGTCATTTCGACGGCCTCATACTGTTCACGAAGTACATCGTGCTGCTCTACCTCATCTATCGTCTGGTGCGCGACGAACGCGGCTTGGTCGGGTTTGCCTACGCCCACGTCGCAGGGTGCTTCTATTTCGGTGTGCTTGCCTATCAAGCAACCGGCGGTGGGCGCCTGGAAGGTGTCGGCGGTCCGGGGGTCAGCGACTCCAATACGCTCGGCATGCATCTGTCTACCGGCCTCATCTTCGCCGGCTCATTGATCCTCACGCAGCGCGGCTGGCGACAATGGTTGGTGATCCTGGCCGTGCCGTTGATCGCCAATGGCGTGATTCAGACAGAGAGTCGTGGCGCCTTCCTCGGCGCGGCCTGCGGTGGACTGACCTATTTGTATCTCGCGCCCAAGATCCACCGCAAAATCGTTGTCCTGCTCGGGGTGGTGTCACTGTGCTCCCTGCTTGCCTATACCCCGATCGAATACTGGCAGCGCATCAGCACCATCACCCAGGCCGCCAAGGACGAAGATCAGGCGGATATGAGCGCGCGTTCACGGCTGGTGATCGTCAAAGCCCAGTGGCAAATGTTCCTTGATCATCCTTTCGGTCTCGGTTTCGATACGACCACGGAACTCAGCAGCTACTACCTCGATCCCACTTGGCTGACCGCTCAGGGCGGGCGCGCATCGCACAATACTCTGATGACCGTGGTGACCGATCAAGGTATTCCCGGCATCATCCTCGCGTTTTGCGGCTTGCTGGCGGTTTCGAAACTCGGCCTGCGCGCCAAGCGCATCGTGCAATCAGGGCAACACATCGTGCTAGCGTCGATGATTGCCGCCATCTGCGGATCGCTGGTGGTCGCATTCGTATCCGGCATGTTTGCCAATTACATGAAAGCCGAGGCGCAGCTATGGTGTCTCGGATTGCTGCTTGCCAGCCTGCAGATTGGGCAGAGTTTTGTGCCCAAACCTCGCGCGCGTACCCACACAGGCCAGGGACATTCGGATGTGGTCCTGAACAACTCGTCTTGACGAGCATGCAAGCGCACTCTTTGTCGTAGCAAATAGTAGCCATGCGGATTGTATTTTCGCCGGCCGGCGCCGCCATTACATGTAGATGTGTGGCGTGCAGCCGGTTCGTGATCGATTTCCTGGCGGCCGCGCGCGCAAGTATGTAACAGTGGCCAGGCAGGTGTGCTAGAGAAACACATGCCATTTCGAGTGTCTTCGATGGCATCGAAAATCGAGCTTCCACACGGACCAATTCAAGCAATAGCTGTGGTGAACCATGCGCAATAAAATTCTCGTCACAGGTGGGGCTGGCTACATCGGCAGCCATGTCGTCAAGCTGCTGGGCGAAGCCGGACATGCGCCGATTACCCTCGATAATCTCAGCAAGGGTCGCGCCGACGCAGTCCTCTACGGGGAATTGGTGGTGGGCGACACCGGCGATCGCGAACTCGTCAGCCGCGTATTACGCGAATACGCCATCGATACGGTCCTGCACTTCGCGGCATTCACCATCGTGCCGGAATCAGTCAGCAATCCACTCAAGTACTACGGCAACAACACCTGCTGCACGCGCAACCTGCTCGAATGCTGCGTGGAAGCAGGTATACAGCAATTCGTGTTTTCCTCGACCGCTGCGGTCTATGGCATGGCCGGCGACGGGGTCTGCGCGGAAGATACTGTGATCCAGCCCATCAATCCCTACGGGCAGTCCAAGCTCATGAGTGAAATGATGCTGCGCGACGCGGGTGTGGCCCATGGTCTGCGCTCAGTAATCCTGCGCTATTTCAACGTCGCCGGCAGCGATCCCGACGGCCGCATTGGTCAGTCAACTCCTGACTCGACCCTACTCATCAAGGTTGCGGTCGAGGCAGCCCTTGGCAAGCGTGAAAATTTATACATCTACGGCACCGATTACCCGACTAAGGACGGCACCGGCGTGCGCGATTACATCCACGTCACCGACCTCGCGGCGGCCCATCTGAAAGCACTGGAATATTTGAACGCGGGCGGCGCATCCACCACTTTGAACTGCGGTTACGGCCACGGCTATAGCGTGCGCGAGGTGCTCGACGAGGTCGCCCGCGCCGCGCAGTGCGCGTTGCCTATCGTCGAGAGCGCGCGCCGGGCCGGCGATCCGCCGCTGCTGATCGCCCAGGCCGAGCGCATCCGGCAGGTGCTTGGTTGGTCCCCGCGCTACGATGATCTCGGCGTGATCGTCGACAGTGCCTTGGCCTGGGAACGGCATTTGCTCGCGGCGGTGAAATCGTGAATAAGGCGCCCGCGATGCGTATCGGCCTGCGATCGCTTGTGCTTGCCGTGTTGCTGAGCTGCGGTACACCGCCCCAGGCAGCGACCCCGTTTGCCGATATCGTCGACCAGGTCCGGCCTGCGGTCGTCGGCGTGGGGACCATCGATAATCTGCGCAGCCCGCCGGCGCGCATGTACGGCACCGGCTTCGTGGTGGACAAGGGTAATCTCGTCGCGACCAATCTGCATGTGGTCGAAGCGCAGCTCGACGGCCGACACAAAGAGCACCTGGTGGTATTCGTCGGGCGCGGCCCGCAAGCGGATAGCAGAAACGTCGAAGTGGCCGCGACCGATCGCATGCATGACCTCGTTCTATTGCGTTTCGAGGGTGCGCCGCTGCCGACATTGCATCTGGCCGCCGAACCGGCGGTGCGCGAAGGCAATGCGGTGGCCTTCACCGGCTTTCCCATCGGCGGTGTGCTTGGGCTCTATCCCGTCACGCATCACGGCATGGTTTCGGCACTGACCCCGATCGCGACCTCGGCAGCCCGGGCCAGCCAGCTCTCGCGGGAGAAGATCTCCGCGCTGCGCAATCCCTATGAAGTCATTCAACTTGATGCCATCGCCTACCCGGGTAACAGTGGCAGCCCGCTGTACCGACGTCGCGACGGTGCGGTGGTCGGCATCATCAATCAAGTGCTGGTGAAGAGCACCAAGGAAGACGTCTTGCGTGATCCGAGCGCGATAACCTACGCCATTCCAGTGGGGTTTCTCAGTGCACTGCTGTCCACGTTGGCCGACAAACATTGAGCCACACGCCGGACAGGCCCGCGCGCGTCGAACACCCTCGTAATAGGACACGCCACCACGCCAGGTTAGGCAATGCGCACGATACCGCTACAATCGCGACCAGCCCCTCAGGAACAGCCTGCGCGCGCCGCTATGACTTTCAATGGCTACAAGGTAGCGCCGGCCGGCCTGTGCTTGCGTGAGCTGAGTTAGCCCGCCGAATTGCGAAGACAGCATGGCCTATCTACTGCACCAGACACTATTCGAAACCGCCGCGCTCCATCCCGAGCAAAGTCTGCTGGCCCACGAAAAACTGGGCGTCTCCAGCGCCGCCCAGTTCCAGCAGCAGGTCTTGAGTCTGGCGGCGCGCTTGAGCGCCTTGGGTCTCAAGCCCAATGACAGAGTTGCGGTTTTCCTGCCCAAGATCCCGCTGTGCGCCTACGCGTTCTATGCGGTCAGTTGTGCGGGTGGCGTATTCGTACCGATCAATCCGGTGCTCAAACCTGCCCAAGTCGAGCACATCCTGAATGATTGCGATGTGCGCATCCTCATCACCGCCCCGGAACGTCTGCAGCACTTGCAGGATGTGTTGCCGGAATGTCGCAACCTGCACCACGTCGTGCTGTCCGATAGCGGCGATGTGAGCTTGTCAGGCGCGCTCTCGCACTCGGTATGGACGCCGGCGACGACCGAAGTTGTCGGCTACCAGCCACCGCGCCGTGTCGACAACGACATGGCGGCGATTCTCTACACCTCCGGCAGTACCGGACGTCCCAAGGGCGTGATCATTTCACATCGCAATATCGTCGACGGTGCGCACAGCGTGTCGGAATACCTCGCAATCGACGCCGCAGACCGCCTGCTGGCCGTTCTGCCTTTCAGTTTCGACTACGGTCTCAATCAATTGACCAGCGCGGTGTTGAAGGGCGCCACCTGTGTGTTGTTCGACTACCTGTTGCCCAAGGATGTCATCAAGGCTCTGGTCCGCCATCGCATCACCGGACTCGGCGCCGTGCCACCGCTATGGGCCCAGCTCGCGCCATTGGAATGGCCAGAGGAAGTGCGCAGCTTGCTGCGCTATATCACCAACTCCGGCGGCGCGATGCCCGACGGCGTGTTGGCACGGCTGCGCGACAAGCTGCCCACCACCACGCCGTTCATGATGTATGGGCTGACAGAAGCCTTCCGCTCGACGTTTCTGCCACCGGACAAGCTCGACGAACGCCGCGGCTCGATGGGCAAGGCCATTCCCAATGCTGAAATCATGGTGGTGCGTCCCGACGGAACGCCCTGTGTCGCCAATGAACCCGGCGAACTCGTACACCGTGGCGCGCTGGTGTCGCTCGGCTATTGGAACGATGTCGAGCGCACCGCGACGCGCTTCAAGCCAGCGCCCGGTCAACCCACCGGCATACCGCTGCAGGAAATGGCGGTGTGGTCGGGCGACACGGTGCGCATGGACGAAGAAGGGTATCTGTACTTTGTCGGGCGCAGCGACGGCATGATCAAAACCTCAGGTTATCGCGTCAGTCCGGAAGAGATCGAAGAAATAGTCTACGCCCAGGGCGGTGTGGAAACGGTGGCCGCAGTTGGCCTGCCGCACGCCGATCTCGGACAGGCTATTGCGCTTGTGATCCGCCCGCTGCCCGATCATTCCCTCGTCGAGGCAGACATCCTCGCCGCCTGTCGTCGCTCGCTGGCGGGCTACATGGTGCCGCAACGCGTGATCTTCCGCGACGACATGCCGCAGAATCCGAACGGCAAGATCAACCGCCCGCAGCTCGCGAGCGAGTATGCAGAACTGTTCTCCACCAACACCGCGACAGACTCGTAAACCCATGCAGGATGCCAAACCCACCCACACCCGCCTGCGCGATCTACCGAGCGAGGTTGGTGAACTTCTGATCGGTGGTGTGCCCTTGCGGCGTCTGGCCGAACGGGTCGGGCGCACGCCGTTCTATGCTTATGATCGCGCCGCGCTGAGTGCGCGTATTGCCGCGCTGCGCGCTTGCCTACCCGCCGCCGTCAAGCTGCACTACGCCATCAAGGCCAACTCGATGCCGGCCGTGGTTGCCCACATGCGCGCGCTGGTCGACGGCTTCGACGTTGCCTCGCAACGCGAGATGCTGGTCGCGCTGGACAGCGGCATGCCCGCCGACGAAATCAGTTTCGCAGGTCCCGCCAAGCAGGACTGGGAATTGCGTTCGGCCGTCGCCGCAGGCGTGTGTCTCAACTGTGAATCGGAAACCGAATTCGCGCGCATCCTGCGCCATGGCGAGGAGCTCGGCGTCGCGCCACGCATCGCCTTGCGCGTCAATCCCGATTTCGAACTCAAGGGCGCGGGCATGAAGATGGCCGGCTCGCCCAAACAGTTCGGTATCGACGCTGCGCGCATTCCCGCCTTGCTTGACCGTATGTGCACGGCCAAACTGCCCGTTGCCGGTTTGCATATCTTCTGTGGCTCGCAGAATCTCAGAGCCGAGGCCATCATCGAAGCCAATCAACGCAGCATCGAACTGGCGATGCACTTGTGCGGTGAAGCCAGAGTCAAACTCGGCTTTCTGAACATCGGTGGTGGTTATGGCATTCCCTACTTTCCCGGCGAAGCCAATCTCGATTTAGCTGCCGTCGGCGCGGCTCTCGCTGACACGCTGGCAACTCATGC
>JAYWAC010000049.1:0-46040 GCA_043782755.1 Pseudomonadota bacterium
AATAGGGCGAGTGCTAGCCATCAGTTGTTACCTTGCGTGGTGCATTCGGCCTCTGCAATGTATCGAGTAATCACCGAGCTGGGCAGACGCCTAACGCGCCGATGAGCGGCGCTGAAGCGCGCAGCGCGGAAGCGTCCGCTCCATTGGCTGGTTAGGGCTCATTCTGGGTAATTGCATTGCTGGCATGGCTGCATCGGGATATTCGGCGGATTGGCCTTTCGACATAGCCGGCTCAAAAGAAGAGTAGTTATGTTGCATGTAATAGGCGCCATGCATACGTTTGCACCACCGGAATAAGCCAGGTTGAAATCATGGCTACCGGCATCACGATTGCTGCGCTTACTAGGAGCCTCCATCGAGATGAGATCCGACGGACACCTGGAATTGACGCCCAATGGCGACGGATGGCGAAGCTAAATAAAAGGGCAACTGGAATCGAAAACGTGGCTAAAGACTGGGAACGTGGGACTGCGAAGATTGAGAAGCATCGGTCGACATCTCCTTGAGTTGGCCGCCCTCAGAGATCGTGAATCGTTCGCCACGTAGTAGTGATACGCGAATGAATTCATCAAATAGAACGTCACGGGCCCTCAGGGCACGCCCTTCTGGTGACAGCGCATCGAACTTCTTTACGTCCATTTCTGACACCTAACGCGCCGATGAGCGGCGCTGAAGTGCGCAGCACGAAAGCGTCCGCTCCATTGGCTGGTTAGGTGTCACTTCTGGGGGATGAGTTTTACTTGCAGGTCACACCCGACGGCTCGGGCATATCGTTGGAGGGTGCTAAGCGAAGGCGCGTGCTTTCCGGCTCCTTCGAGCCGCGAAACTGCGCTCTTGGTGGTGCCCATCAATTCCGCGACTGCATCTTGCGTTAGACCAGCCCGCGCACGAGCCTTTAAGAGCTGATCGATAACCTGATACTCAAGCTCCAGAGCTTCGTAGGCTTCACTGAAGCCTCTCCGTGCACGTGCCTTCTCCAAGAAGGCCTTGTGATTGTGACGTACCGGACTATGTTTCAGCTCAGCCATTCTTCAGCTCCTTCATCCGCTTTCGAGCAAGCTTTAGGTCCTTGTCTGGAGTCTGCGGTGATTTCTTAATAAAGGCATGCACTATTACTATCCGGCGATCGGTGAGGAAGCAGTAGAGGCCTCGCCCTATACCGGACTTTCCTTTCGGCCTGAGCTCGAACAGCCCGTCACCCATAGCGCGAGAGTGAGGGAGCCTTAGATTTGGACCATGCTCAGAAAGAAGCTCTACGAGTCTCGCGTAGTCGGCGAGAACATCAACGGCCCAGGACTCGATCTCGGACAAGACTCGGGGGTGGAAGTATTCAATCTCGTATGCCACGGTCACAGGTTAGCAAACACGCTAACTGTCGGCAACCCCGTTTTAGTGACACCTAACGCGCCCTTGAGCGGCGCCGGAGTGCGCAGCACGGAGGCGTACGCTCCAAGGGCTGGTTAGGCGACGGGCTTTTGTTCAATTGAGTGTTTCGTGGTTTCCGACTTTCCATGTGACGACGACGCTTCAAGTTTGGGCCTGAATCATTTGTACTGACTTCAGGCGCGGCCGACAAGTCGTTCGGGGTCTGCTTTGAGCCGAGCCTTGGCTCCCTTTGTTGTCCGGCACGCCACCGACGCTTCAGCCTCGATGAGCCACGGAGAATGAACCTCGGAGGTGCGGCCCTGGCTTTTTCCGCATCAGCGCCCTGGGCAAACGCTTCTTCGGCGGTAATGGCTCAGGCTGAACTTCGGCCTCGGACACGACCAAACCTCACCGATTGGCAGTTTGTGCAGATGATCGATGCGCTCAATTTCGCCTTCGGTGATCTGCTCCGAGCGCCCTGGGCGACGACCTTCGATTGGGACGGCTGGCGCAAGGCTGCTAAAACATTGCCTTCGCGGGGCCAACCTGAGGCCGGCCGAAGAGTCGCAAGCGGTGACACACAATTGCGTCGCGAGGCACCGAAGGTGTCTGCCAGGGCCGCGGACAATAGTCAGTCTTCTCGCGTCCCGCCCGGCATCGATCGCTTGGTCGCCGAGATCCGGCGGCGGGGCTATTCGTTACGCACCGAGGAGGCTTATGCGCAGTGGGTGACTCGATTCATCGACTTCCATCAAGGTAGGGAGGCCTCGACACTCGGCGGGCCGGAGATTGTCCGCTTTCTGGAATATCTCGCCGTCGAGCGTAGGGTGGCGGTCAACACCCAGAACCAGGCGCTGAATGCGCTCGTCTTTTTCTATTCACAAGTCCTGAAACTGCCGCTCGGCGACCTGGAGAATTTCGTACGGGCTCAGCGGCCACGGCGGCTACCGGTGGTCCTGAACCGACATTCGGTAAGTGCTTCTGGACCGCCCGTCCAAGTCGCTGGAGCGGGCCCGCTCACGCGGTCCGTGGTCCTGGGGTCACCAGCCCCTCAGCTTGAAGCGCCTCATTTGAGGCGGAACCGGAGCCTCCCTGCGGGGACGCTGGTCGGTTCGTTTCACCACCCTGGTGGGCTCATCGTGCCCGTCTTTCATTACCTCCTTTGTTGATCAATACCCGCGTTATTGCGGAAATGTGAGTGATTGCCTATGAAGCCGCGCCGACCGTTGTCCGAACAGTGGTCTGACGATGCTCCGCCCTTGTTTCGATTAACGGCTTGCGCCGTCGCTGACTCTCAAATCGATGTCTGCTTTGTTTTGCCACGATACCGTCGTGGCCACGGATAGAACCGTTGCACCGGGGGCCGCTCTAGAACGCATCACGTGGCTATCACGTCTGAAAAGACCCCTTCGGGCCGCGCGCCGCGTGAGTTTCCGACCATCGTCACTACCCGCTTCGCGTCTAGTGACGATGGCCGTTCGGCACGGGCATCCCGTGTGCCAACGATGCTCGTTGTCACGCGGGATGCGAATTAAAAACCTCGCGCGGCGGCGGCGCGTTTTCGTGTCACACCTGTCTGCGAGTGAATGGGGGGCACCCCACTCCAAGATCTGGAGTGGGGTCGGGCGGGCGTGGCGCGCGCGTTGACGTCGATTTCCATTTTTATCAGAGGGTTGGCGCAGGGCGTCTAATGCGGCTTCAGCAACGGCGCCCTGTGGATGAAATTATTCACGGTGAATAATTCATCCACAGGCGCTATCGGATGCTCGCGGAAGTCCGCCGCACGCGGTGATTCAGAGATTTCGGCGCTGTTTGACCGCTCTCACGCGACCCGCCCATCCCCTTGTCAATCACGATGCAGGTTGTCACGCCGTCCGCGCGGTAACCGGGACCGGAACTCGGCAGCGGGTTTCTAATATTGACTGGCGAGCAACGGCGCTGTTCCTGGTTCACTGTTTCCAGAGTCTGGATTCGGTGGTCTGTCGCTAACGGATCGATTCAACGGGGTAAGCATTCAAAGCTGACAGCTAACTTTTATTTCACTGTGAAAAATTTATCCCCAAACGTCCTCATGCGTATCGCGAGATCCCGCGTGTTTGCTGGGGCATGTCCATAACCGAAGGCCTTCGCAGCTTTTTACGGCACAAGGAATCCCCCTCCGAGACAGCGCGGTTTCGGCCCAGCCTGTGGATGAATATTTAACGGTTAAATATTCATCCACAGAAGGTAACGCCGAGTAGAGAATCAATCGCTTACTGATTGTTTTATAGAAGCTCCCGATTTCTCGACCTTGACCACAGGCCAAAATGTAAACACGTTGCGTCGGTGTTCAATCAATTCGCCCCTCATCTGCAGCTGCGCACCTAGTCAGGCCGCGCACAGAGGCAAGCAAAACCCGCCGTGCCCCTCTTCAGATGAAAAGGGCTTATTTTGGCGGCGAGCGGATTCGAAACCTTCTGTGAGAAAAATATTCGCCGCGAATATTTCTCCCACAGGTCTCTTGCCAGGAGTGTGTATAAGTCGTCTTCAAACTTAGAAATGCACGCCGCGCACCGACAAAGAAACAGCGCCGGTGACGTGCCGCATTTCTGCCTTCGATATCCTTCTCCTGACTACTACAACCGCATGTTGCCTAACGTCGTCCGATAGCTTCTGGCTCGGCGTCAAGCTCACTACGCCGCCGAGGTTCGAAGTCGGAATTTTGTAGTAGTTTTTCTGTTTTTTTTATTCTTAGATCAACTTAAGTACTAAGTAATACCTACGGCTTTGCCAGATCTGGTTGAGCCGGATCCGGTTCAACCTCATCCGGCCAAGCCGGACGAAGTGAGGACGCCGGTTCTTCGGAAACTACATAACGTCCTTCGCGAACACATCCCGCTTCATTTCGTATCCGTTCGAAGCGAACGTACCCGGCCAGTCGAAGCTCACGCAAAACCGAATAGATGCCGTCACGTTGCAAGTCTCCACGGCGTTGCAAATCCTTCACCAAGACGCGCCAGTTATCTGGCCGTGACAGCAGGTAGATCAATACACCGCGTGCTGACCAGCTCAGGCGCACGTCCTCGATAACCCGCGAATCAAGAATGGCGAAGCGCGTTCGTCGCGCCGCACGAATAATCGTGCGGCTCACGGCGCTGCCGGCTCGCTGATGATCCGGGCGACCTCGACCGCCGGGTAATAGACCCGTCTGCCAATGCGCCGACCGCAGGCCTTGAGGGCTCGGGTTTTGTCGTCGGCCGGCACGCTTAGGCTGAAGCGCAGCCCACCGGTCGTTCGGCCAAGTAATTCCGCGAGCTGGGCTTGCGATAGCAGGATGCCGAATCGCGTGGTCAGCTGCTCGTGCAAGGTGGTCGATGTCGGTCTCGCTTTATCTTCCATCGTTTCGCCGCTCCTGCGGTTGTCTATCGTGGCCCGATCTAAGCGCCACCGACCTACGGCCACCATGAGAAACCAGGAATTCCCATTGGGGGATTTCGTCGCGCCGCGCCGCCCTAGGTCAAACCCAATTGGTCGAGCCTCGCAACCAAGTCCTCAGCCCGGAGGTGGGTATAACGCCGCAGCATCTGCATCGACTTATGGCCCGAGATGGCCGCGACCTCCTGATCGCCGAGGCCGGCTTCGACCAAGCGGGAAACGGCCTCGTGCCGAAGGTCGTGAAAGCGGAGTCCAGTGATGTTGTGGTCCTTCAAGACCTGCTGCCATGCGGGTCGGAATTCATAGGGACGTCGTGTCTTGTCGCGGCCGGGCTCGCCAAAGAAGATGAGGTCGCAGTCGTCCGGGCGGGCGGGGTTGTTAATGGCCAGCTCGAACACGACCACTGCGGCCTGAGTCAGGGGCACCGTTCGGGCCGAGCCGTTCTTGGTCATCGACAGAGTGACGACTCGCCGTTTCAGGTCCACCTGATCATGACGTAAGGACCGGAGTTCACCTGCCCGCATGCCGGTATGGATCGCCAAGCGGACCAGCCACCCGAGCATGGGATTGGAGTAGGAGTCACACGCGGCGACGAGCCGCTGTTCCTCCCCGGCCTTGAGCCGGCGGTTGCGACCCGCCCCCGGGGAGGGTTTGCGGATATTGGCGACCGGGTTGTAGGCAAGCCCGATACGCCATTCCTTGATAGCGATGGTGTAGGTGTGAGACAGCAGGGCGAGTTCGAGGCGGACCGTGTTGTTGGATCGGCCATCGGCCAGTCGCTTGTCCCGGTAGTCCGCAATGATGGAAGGGGTAATGGCGGCGAGGCTGTAGCCGCCGAGGCCGTCAAGGAGGCGTTTGGCGCGGTTTTGCTCGGCGTAGGCAGTGGTCGCTCGTTTCGTGACCGCCACTTCTTCCAGATAGCGCTTGAGCGCGTCCTCGAGCGTCAGGCGCTCGGCGTCCACCCTATCTATATAAACGCCCCGCACCATCTCGTCTTCGGCGCGACGTGCCCAGTCGGTAGCGTCCCGTTTGGTGCGAAAGGTTTTGATGGTGGTCGGCCAGCCGCGCTTGCGGATGATGCCCTTCCACGTCCCTGCCGGCGTCTTGACGAAAGTCGCCATGGTTCGCCTCCGCGTACCCAAAGTGTACCGAAAGTGTAACCGCTGACTGGGTTAGTTCAAGGTTGATTCCCGTAACTAACTGTTTCAATGGTGGGCCGTGCAGGGATCGAACCTGCGACCCTCGGATTAAAAGTCCGGTGCTCTACCAGCTGAGCTAACGGCCCCAGGATGAACTGGAGTGGCGGCGCTGGCCTTATGGCCTGCGTCGCACTGTCGTGATCGAATTATCGGCCGCAACAGGGGGCGCAATGCTAACGAATCCGGCCATGGCAGTACAGGGCGAGCGGCGCCGAATCGACTTCGAAGCGAGTCAATTCGCGTTCCAATCGCGCGTGGCGCTTGAATTTTCGGAATTCGCCGCCATGATCGCCGCTCTTTATAAAGGTACAGGAACGAGCATGCCGATCTACGAATATCAGTGCCAGGACTGTCTGCATAAGCTCGAGGTCATGCAGCGCATGAGTGATGCGCTGCTCAAGACCTGCCCGACCTGCGGCAAGGAGGCATTGAAGAAACTGGTGTCTGCGGTCGGCTTCCAGCTCAAGGGCACCGGTTGGTACGAGACCGACTTCAAAGGCAAACCTAAGACGCCGCGCGGCGGTGAAGGCGAATCGAGCAGCCCCTCGTCAAGCTCTGAGTCGACTTCCTCGGAGTCCAAAGACGCCAAGGACTCCAAGGACACTAAAGACTCCAAAGACGTGAAGACCAAGAGTTCAACGGCCAGCGCCGACGACTGAGTCGGTGCATCGCGTTCGCGCCGTCATCCCATCGCCGTTGCGGCCCTTGCCGGCAATCCGTATCATGCCGGCCTCGCCGTTTCCAGCTCATTGATCGGACAGCACCTTTTTCTATGCGCACCCATTACTGCGGCGAACTCGACGAAACCCTGGTCGGCTCTGAGGTCGTCATTTGCGGATGGGTCCATCATCGGCGTGATCACGGCGGCGTGGTGTTCATCGATCTGCGCGACCGCGAGGGCGTGAGCCAGGTCGTGATCGATCCTGACACCCCGGCCGCCTTCGCCGTCGCCGAGCGCTCGCGCAGCGAGTACGTGTTGCGTGCCAGCGGTCGCGTGCGCCTGCGCCCGGAAGGCAGCGTGAACACCGACCGCCGCACCGGCAAGATTGAAGTGCTGGTCAAGCACCTGGAAATCCTCAACGAAGCGCGCACGCCGCCCTTCCAGATCGATGAGCGCAATGTCAGCGACGACACCCGTCTGCGCTATCGTTACATTGATTTACGCAGCGAGCGCATGCGCGAGAACCTGCGTCTGCGCGCGCGCGTCGCCCGCGAACTGCGCGGCTACCTGGACGGCAACGGCTTTCTCGAAATCGAGACGCCGATGCTGACCAAGGCCACCCCCGAAGGCGCGCGCGACTACCTGGTGCCGAGCCGCACCCATCCTGGCCGCTTCTTCGCGCTGCCGCAGTCGCCGCAGCTTTTCAAGCAGATCCTGATGATGTCGGGCATGGACCGCTATTTTCAGATCGTGCGTTGCTTCCGCGACGAAGATCTACGCGCCGACCGCCAGCCCGAATTCACCCAGCTCGATATCGAGATGTCCTTTATTAATGAAGCCGACATCATGAACATGATGGAAGGCATGATTCGCCAGGTGTTCAAGACCGTCTTGAGCATCGACCTGCCAACTCCCTTTGCGCGTCTGACCTATGCCGAAGCCATGCAGCGCTACGGCTCGGACAAGCCCGATCTGCGTAACCCGCTTGAGTTGGTCGAGGTTGCGGACCTCATGCGCGATGTCGAATTCAAGGTCTTCGCCCAGGCCGCGAGCCGCGACGACTACCGTGTGACGGCGCTGCGCGCGCCGGGCGGCGGCAAGCTGACGCGTAAACAGATTGACGACTACACCGCCTTCGTCGCCATCTATGGCGCCAAGGGCCTGGCCTATATCAAAGTCAACGACCGCAAGGCTGGCATCGAAGGTCTGGCCTCGCCGATCGTCAAGTTCATGCCGCCGGCGGTGGTTGAGGCACTGCTGGACCGCGTCGGTGCGGAAGACGGTGACCTGGTATTTTTCGGCGCCGACAAGGCGCGCATCGTGAACGATGCCCTCGGCGCGCTGCGCGACAAGCTGGCGGCGGACTTAAGGCTCGTCGCCGAGACCTGGGCGCCGCTGTGGGTGGTCGACTTCCCGATGTTCGAATGGGAAGAAGACGACAAGCGCTGGACCGCCCTCCATCACCCCTTTACCGCGCCGGCCGACGCCGAACATGTGTCCGACGCCCCGGGCCAGGCGATTTCCCGCGCCTACGACATGGTGTTGAACGGTTCGGAGATCGGCGGCGGCTCGATTCGTATTCACAACGCGCAGCTGCAGAGCAAGGTCTTCGGTCTGCTCGGTATCGGCGCAGAGGAAGCGCAGGAGAAATTCGGTTTCCTGCTTGAGGCCCTGCAGTATGGCTGCCCGCCTCACGGTGGCATCGCCTTCGGTCTCGATCGGCTGGCCATGTTGATGGCGGGCGAGACTTCCATTCGCGAAGTCATCGCCTTCCCCAAGACCCAGACCGCGAGCTGTCCGCTGACGTCGGCACCGAGCGAGGTGAGCGAACGTCAGTTGCGTGAACTCTCGATCCGGCTGCGCAAGGGCCCGGGCGCTGAATAGCAAGCGCGCGTCGCGTTTTACAACAGATTTACCTGCCCGCTCTGGCCACGCTTGTATTCGACAGGTAGGCTGACAATATTCGATTCTACGGGGCCGCGCGGCCCGCGTTTCGCAACCAACCCGCCGCCCTCGGCCCGACACCTATGCGCAGTGACGTCATCCCCCATCTCGCCGTCAACACCGTCGTGCTTACTCGCGTACCGCCCGTGGTCCATGAACATCTGCAAGCCGACGAGCGCGAGCGACTGCGTGCCGAGATCAAGACATTGCTTCACAGCAACAACGCGGTGCTGGTCGCGCATTACTACACCGATGCCGAACTGCAGACCCTCGCCGACTCGACCGGTGGTTATGTATCCGACTCGTTGGATATGGCGCGCTTCGGCTATGAGCACCCGGCCTCGACCTTGGTGGTCGCGGGTGTGCGTTTCATGGGCGAGACGGCCAAGATTCTGAACCCGGAAAAGCGCGTGCTGATGCCGGATTTGAAGGCCGATTGCTCGCTGGATCTGGGTTGCCCGGCCGATGCCTTCGGCGCCTTTTGCGACGCTCATCCCGAGCGCACCGTGGTGGTCTACGCCAATACCAGCGCGGCAGTTAAAGCGCGCGCCGATTGGATGGTGACCTCAGGGATAGCCCTCGACGTGGTGCGCCATCTGCATGCGCGCGGCGAAAAGCTCATCTGGGCGCCGGACCGTTATCTCGGCGATTACATCCGCACCGAAACCGGCGCCGACATGTTGCTGTGGAACGGTGCCTGCATCGTGCACGAAGAATTCAAAGGCGCCGAACTCGCCGCGTTGCGCGAGCAGCACCCCGCCGCACGCGTGCTGGTGCATCCCGAGTCGCCGCCCTCGGTCATCGAACAGGCCGATTATGTCGGCTCGACCTCGGGCCTTATCAACGAAGTGCGGACTTCGCGCGCGCAAGAGTTCATCGTCGCCACCGACAAGGGCATCTTCCACAAGATGCAGCTCGCCGCGCCGGGCAAGCGCCTGCTAGCGGCCCCGACCGCCGGCCGCAGCGCGACCTGTAAGAGTTGTGCGGAATGTCCGTGGATGGCGATGAACGGTCTGCGTTCTTTACGCGACGTGCTTACCACTGGCGCCAATGAAATCCGCGTGCCGCAAGACATCGCGGACAATGCACGACGCCCCATCAAGCGTCTACTCGACTTCGCGACCGAACAAAAACGCGTAGTCTTGAGCAACAACGACGCCTGAGCGGCCAATTGATCAGTCATTTCCGCTGCATCGCGGCGCGCGATTTGCGACAATAGCCGCCTTTCCAAGCGCGGGATTCATCGCGGGTGAGCCATGGCCGGACACAGTAAATGGGCCAATATCAAACATCGCAAGGGCAAGCAGGACGCCAAGCGCGGCAAGCTGTTCACGCGATTGATTCGTGAAATCACTGTCTCCGCCCGTACCGGCGGTGGCGATGCCAGTTCGAATCCGCGCCTGCGGGCGGCGATCTACGACGCGCTCAATGCGAATATGACCAAGGATACTGTCGAGCGCGCGGTGGCGCGCGGCGCTGGCGCTGGCGATGTCGACAACTACGAGGAAATCCGCTACGAGGGCTACGGCCCGGGTGGTGTGGCGGTGATGGTCGATTGCATGACCGACAACCGCAATCGCACGGTTGCCGAAGTGCGTCACGCCTTCTCGAAGTGTGGCGGCAATCTCGGCACCGACGGTTCGGTGGCCTATCTGTTCAAGAAAGTCGGTTTGCTCGATTACCCGACCGGCACCGACGAAGACGTAGTGATGACGGCGGCCCTCGAAGCTGGTGCCGAGGATGTCGTCGTGCACGATGATGGATCGATCGAAGTGCTGACAGGCCCCGAGCAATTCAGCGAAGTGAAGGACGTCATGGTGGCCGCTGGTCTTACGCCTGAAGGCGCCGAAGTGACCATGCGCGCCGCCATGCAAAGCGAACTCGATGCTGACAACGCCCAGAAGATGGTCCGTCTGTTGGACATGCTGGAAGATCTCGATGACACCCAGAAGGTCTACTCGAACGCCAGCATCTCCGACGAAATCATGGCCACGCTCGGCGCCTGAGCGGCGCCGCCTCCGCGCTTGACCGTTATCATCGGCATCGATCCGGGCTCCAGAGTGACGGGCTTCGGCGTGGTACGTACGCTGCGCCAGCGCACCGAGTACGTGACCTGCGGCTGCATTCGTCTCAATACCGATGGCAGCTTCGATGAACGTCTGGTGCAGCTATATGACGAACTGTCGACCATCATTGCCGAGTTCGGCCCAGTCGAGGCCGCCATCGAAAAGGTCTTCATGAACCGCAACGTCGATTCGGCGCTCAAGCTCGGCCACGCGCGTGGTGTGGCGATGGTCGCGGCGCGGCGTGCTGGTGTCGTGGTGCACGAATATTCCGCCACGCAGATCAAACAAAGCGTGGTGGGGCGCGGTCATGCCGACAAGGTCCAGGTTCAACACATGGTGAAATTTTTGCTTGGCTTGAATGTCACGCCGACCACCGACGCCGCCGATGCGCTGGCCGCCGCGCTCTGTCATGGCGCGATGCGCGACGGCAAGGCACGTATCGCACTGGCCGGCGCGCCGCGATGATTGGACGCATCACCGGCATCCTGATCGAAATGCGTCCGCCGCAGCTGGTGGTCGAATGCAATGGTGTGGGCTATGAGCTGGAGGCGCCCATGACCACCATCTGGGCCTTGCCGGAAATCAACCAGAAAGTCTCGCTCTTCACCCATCTCACGGTGCGCGAAGACGCCCATCTGCTCTACGGTTTCGTCACCGAGAGCGAACGCGCACTGTTTCGCACCCTGCTCAAGGTCAACGGCGTCGGCACCAAGATGGCGCTGGTTATTCTGTCAGGTATGGATGCCGATGCTTTCGCCGCATGTGTGCATGCCGGCGATACGGCGCGTCTGACGGCCCTGCCCGGCATCGGCAAAAAGACTGCCGAAAGACTCATAGTCGAGATGCGCGACCGCGTCGACCGCATCGAAACCGGCGTGCGCGTTCAACCGCTTGCCGGCCATGCGCGCGTTGCCGACGCCACCGCCGATGCGGTCGCCGGACTCATCGCGCTCGGTTACAAGCCCCATGAAGCGAGCCGCTTCGTGCATGGTCTCGACACCGAGGGCATGAAGAGCGAAGAGATCATCCGTGTGGTGTTGAAGAGTCTGGCGCCGAAATGATCAATAACCTGGCCAAATACTCGGGGCAGACACGCGATGACTGACGCTGATCGCCTGATCACTGCCAGTCTCGGCGCCGACGACGATCAGCTCGAGAACTCCATCCGACCTAAGCTCTTGGCCGATTACATCGGCCAGCCGGCGGTGCACGAGCAGATGGAGATCTTCATCGGTGCCGCGCGCCAACGTGGCGAACAACTGGACCATGTCTTGATCTTCGGCCCGCCCGGCCTCGGCAAGACCACGCTTGCCCACATCATCGCCAACGAACTCGGTGTGAACCTGCGCCAGACCTCGGGCCCGGTATTGGAACGGGCTGGCGATCTGGCCGCGCTGCTCACCAACCTTGAGCCGCGTGATGTGTTGTTCATCGATGAGATTCATCGTCTTTCGCCGGTGGTTGAGGAGATTCTCTATCCCGCGATGGAGGATTATCAGCTCGACATCATGATCGGTGAAGGTCCGGCGGCGCGCGCCATCAAGCTCGACCTGCCGAAGTTCACCTTGGTCGGTGCCACGACGCGCGCAGGCCTGTTGACCTCACCACTGCGCGACCGCTTCGGTATCGTGCAGCGCCTTGAGTTCTATTCCGAGGAGGATCTGACGCGCATCGTGCGCCGCGCGGCCAAGATACTTGGGGTGCCCTGTGAGGCTGGTGGTGCACAGGAACTCGCGTGTCGCTCACGCGGCACGCCGCGTATCGCCAATCGATTGCTGAGACGAGCGCGCGATTACGCGCAGGTTAAGGCCGACGGCGTATTGTCCACCGAGGTTGCTTCGCGGGCTCTCGATCTCTTGAACGTCGACATGCATGGCTTCGATGTCATGGACCGGAAACTGTTGCTCGCCATCATGCAGAAATTCGACGGTGGCCCGGTCGGCGTCGACAGTCTCGCCGCCGCCATCGGCGAGGAACGCGGCACCATTGAAGACGTCATCGAGCCCTATCTGATCCAGCAGGGTTTTCTGATGCGTACCGCGCGCGGCCGGGTCGCGACGCGTTCGGCCTGGCAGCATTTCGGACTCGAGGTGCCGCAATCGGTGCGCGCGATACCGGATTTGTTCGAAGGTGGCGAGTGAAGGTGGCTAGGGCGCGGCGGCCATGATCGAAGACGCCTTCCTGTGGCCGGTCAGGGTTTACTATGAGGACACCGATGCCGCTGGCATCGTCTACCATGCTAATTATCTGCGCTTCATGGAGCGCGCCCGCACCGAGTGGTTGCGCGCGCTCGGCTTCGAACAGGACACTCTCGCGCGTGAACATGGGGTGGTGTTCGTCATCACTGAATCGACGTTGGCCTTCAAGCGTGCGGCGCGTTTCAACGATGAACTCGTGGTGCGCTCGATGCTCGAACGAATTCGCGGCGCGAGCATCGAATTCGCGCAGTCCGTGAACGATCATCTCGGTAGCACGCTGTGTACCGCACGAAACGTGGTGGCCTGTGTCACCAGTACTAGCCTGCAACCACGACGCATTCCTGCGCATATGATGAGGATATTCCAAGGTGGGGACTGATCTTTCTATTGCGAATCTGATTTTGGGCGCGAGCGCGCTGGTCAAATTCGTCATGTTGATTTTGCTGGCGGGATCGGTGTCGTCATGGACCTTGATCTTCTCCAAGCACCGCCAGATGCAGATAGCGAAGCGCGAGATCATGGAATTCGAGGATGAGTTCTGGTCGACCGAAGATCTTACTCGTCTGTTCAACCGTGTGGCGGCCCACACCGAGGACGCGACCGGCATGGAGCGTATCTTCGAATCGGGTTTCCGCGAATTCGCGCGCCTGCGCAAACGCGGTGGCCTCGACACCACCGATATTCTCGATGGCGCCCAGCGCGCCATGAAGGTCACTGTTAATCGTGAGCTCGAGGCCTTGGAAAATCATTTGCCGACCTTGGCCACCATCGGTTCGATTAGTCCCTATGTCGGGCTGTTCGGCACGGTGTGGGGCATCATGAATTCCTTTCAGTCCTTGGGCAACGTGCATCAGGCCACGCTTGCGATGGTCGCACCCGGTATTTCCGAGGCACTGGTCGCGACCGCCATGGGTTTGTTCGCGGCCATTCCGGCCGTGGTGGCCTACAACCGTTTCGCCAGCGATATCGATCGGATCTTCGGTCGCTACGACATCTTCGCCGAGGAATTCCTCGCCATCCTGCGCCGTCAGGCGCACGACTGAGGTTGCTGCCATGGCTGGAGGTGTATCGGAAGGCAGATCGCGCCGCGGACGCAAGAAGGTGATGGCGGAAATCAACGTCGTGCCTTATATCGACGTGACCCTGGTGCTGTTGATCATCTTCATGATCACGGCGCCCCTGGTCACGCAGAGCGTGCAGGTTGAATTGCCTCAGGCGCCCTCCCAGGTGGTGGACTCGAGCGAGGACGAGCCCGTCAATGTGACGGTCGACCGCGCGGGCAAGATCTACGTCGACATCGGCGACAATCCCGCGCAGCCCGTTGATGAACAAACCCTGGTCACACGCGTGTCGGCGATCATGAAGTACAAACCCAAGACCCAGATTTATGTGGGCGGCGACAACGGCGCGGATTACGGCAATGTGGTGCGCGCTTTGACTGCACTGACAGCTGCGGGCGTTGCGAGTGTCGGTCTGCGCACCGACCCGCCCGCTGCCAAGGCCCAACATTGAGTCTCGCTCGCGCCCGGATAGTCTTGTCATGATGCCGCGCAAGTCCATTGTGCTTTCAGTGCTGCTACACGGCCTGTTGTTCGGTGTGCTGTTGTTCGGCATCGATTTCTGCAGCGAACCCGCCGTCACGAGTCAGCCGCCCGGCGCCGTGATGAAGGCGACAGTGGTCGATAGCAAGGCCGTCGACGATCAGATCAAACAACTCAAGGCGCGCGATGAGCAAGCCCAGGCGGAGAAAGATAGACAGACCAAGGAAGCCGAGCGTCAGGTGCATGAAGCCGAGCAGAAGCGGAAGACCGAAGAACAGCGCATCAAGGAACTGAAGGTTGAGCAGGAGCAGCTCAAGGAAGAGAAGGAAGTGCAACGCAAGGAGACTGAGCAGGCCAAGCGGGAAGCGACAGAAGCCAAACAGAAGGTCGAGGATCAGAAGCGCCAGCTCGCCGAGCAGAAGAAGGTCGAAGACAAGAAAATCGAGGACAAGAAGAAGGCCGACGAACAGAAGAAGCAAGCCGAAGTCGAGACCAAGAAGGCCGCCGACGCAGAGAAAAAGAAGCAAGAGTCCGCCGACCAGAAAAAGAAAGACGACGCAGCCAAGAAAAAGGCCGCCGAGGACGCCAAACACGAAGCAGCGGAGGCCGAGCGTAAGAAGGCCTTGGCCGATGAGATCGCTGCGACCGAGGCAGCTGAGTCTGATGCGGCGCAGGCCAGCGCTGATGCTTCGGAGCTCGACAACTACAAGTCTGCCATTGCCCGTCGCATCAAGGCCGCGTGGACGGTGCTGCCGGGCATGGAAGATCTGGTCTGTACCCTGCGGGTCACTATAATTCCTGGCGGTGAAGTGGGCGGCATCGAAATCGTGAAATCGAGCGGTGACCAAACCTTTGATCGCCAGGCTGAGAATGCCGTGCGCAAGGCCGCGCCATTGCCGTTCCCGACCGAACCGCGATTGATGAATCGCTTGCGTAAATTCACTTTGGACTTCGATCCCAAAGATTTATGAGTAAGCGCCCCCGCAGATTCACGACGAATCCGTTCATTGAGGAGTTTTGCCTTTGAAATACCTTCGAACGCTCGCGCCATTCATGCGCTGCCTGGTGCTTGCGACGCTGACCTGTGTCGTCGCGGCGCAGTGGGCTAGCGCCCAGGAAGCCGAGCTCAGATTCACCATTAAAGGTGGCAACAAGTCCGCCCTGCCGATAGCCGTCGTGCCCTTCGCCACTGTCGGTGACAGCGGCAATGTCGATATCGCTGCCGTCATCCGCTCCGATCTGGAACGTAGCGGCCAGTTCAATCCCATGCCGCCGGCCGACATGCCTTCGCAGCCGGCCAGCTTCACCGCCGTCAACTTCAAGGATTGGCGGGTGCTGGGCCAGGAGAATCTGGTGCTGGGCAAGGTGATGGCGAGCGGTGACGGCGGGTATGTGGTCGAATTTCGCGTCATCGATGTGTTCAAGGGCAGCCAGCTGCTCGGCTTCCGTATTCCGACTTCGCCCGACAACATGCGCCTGACCGCGCATCACATCAGCGATCTCATTTACGAGACCCTGCTTCATCGCAAGGGCGCATTCGCGACGCGCATTGCCTATGTGACGGTCGAGCGCTCGTCGCCCAAGGATTCACTCTATCGCCTGCAGGTTGCCGATGCCGATGGCTATGATCCGCATACCATACTCGAGTCCAAGCAGCCCTTGATGTCGCCGGCCTGGTCGCCCGACGGCACGCATCTCGCCTACGTGTCATTCGAGGAACACAATTCAGCCATCTATCTGCAGGACATCCGTACCGGCAAGCGCGAGAAAATTGTGTACGGCCCGGGTATCAACAGCGCGCCGTCCTTCGCGCCCGATGGCCAGCGCCTGGTGGTGACTTTGTCGCGCGACGGCAATCCCGAGATCTACACCTACAGTCTGGCCTCGCGGCAGCTGACCCGACTGACCTATCACCCGTCGATCGACACCGAAGCGATCTATTCGCCCGATGGCCGTCAGATCTATTTCACGTCGGATCGTGGCGGCGGTCCGCAGATCTATCGCATGGGTGCGGATGGCGGTACGCCGCAGCGTGTGACTTTCAACATGGGCAACTACAACTCACGTGCGCGCATCTCGCCGGACGGCAAGAAGATCGCGCTCGTGCATGCCGGTAAGGGTGGCTATCGCATCGGCGTGCTCGATCTGGCGAGCAACAGTTTCGATGAGCTCTCTGATTCCGCGTTGGACGAATCGCCGAGCTTCGCGCCAAACGGCGATATGATAATTTATGCGACAATGGCCGGGCGTGGCACCGAACTCGCGGCGATCTCTATTGACGGTCGTCAGGGACCGCGCATGGCCGTGCAGCGTGGCCAAGTACGTGAACCGGCCTGGGGGCCGTTCCGGAACTAGCGCCGCGTTGGTGCGGTCTCGCATGACTCGCGCGTCACTCGGATCAGGCCGTTTTTGCCGACGCGGTAGCGAGTCTGATGTGCCTAGCCACGTGAACCATGTGGCGCCGACGACAACACGAATCATCCACCACGCAAGCCGCGCGCCGCGCGGCCAACAATATACTCACAACGGGAGAATGAAATGAAAGGGAGAATCCTGAAACTGCTGCTGGTCATCACCGCCAGCTTAATGCTGGCTGCCTGCAGCTCGCACAACACCAAAAAAGACAGCGCCCAGACTGGCGCGCGTGTCGAGGATCGTGGTGCGGCCGGCGCCAATGGCGCCGCGAGTCAGGGTCTCGCCGACGGCAATGGCGCCGCTGCTGGCGGCGCGCTCAACGATCCCAACAGCCCGCTCGCCGTGCGCGTGATCTACTTCGATTACGACAGCGCCAATATCCGCGCCGACTTCAACGACACCGTCGCCGCCCATGCCGCCTACCTGGCCGCCAACCCGAACACCGTCGTAACCGTCGAAGGTCATGCCGATGAGCGCGGTTCACGCGAATACAACCTCGCCTTAGGCGAGCGTCGTTCGCTGGCGGTGCGCAAACAGCTGGTGCTGCTCGGTGCCTCTGCAGGTCAGATCAAGACCGTCAGCTACGGCGAAGAGCGCCCGGCGGTGGACGGTCATGACGAGGCTTCCTATGAGAAGAACCGTCGTGCTGAACTGGTCTACTGAATGAGATCACGGCCATGACCTGCCGGCGACACTGTGCCATGAACTTGCGTGCCGCCGGATGGCGCGCGGTGTTGGCATTGTGCGTGGCGGGCTTGGCCGTTCCCGCCTGGGCAGCCAAGGACGAAGTCCCGGTCGCCGAGCGTCTGGCCAAGCTCGAACGCACCTTGAACGGCTCAGGCTTAATCGAGTTGTCGAAGCAGATAGAGACCTTGCAACAGGAAGTTCAGCAGTTGCGCGGCGAACTCGAGAACCAGGCCTTCACCCTTGAGCAGGTACGTAAGGCGCAGCGCAATGGCTATGCCGACACCGACCGTCGCTTGAGCGCGCTTGAACAGGGTGGCGCGGCCGGCAATGCCGCTGCACCGGCCGACCCGCCGGTTTCCACGATTGATTCCCCGACCGATACCGCCGTCGCTGGCAAGCCGTCCGAGCAGACTATGGCGGTTGAAATGGCGCAGCCCGCGTCGCGCCCACACGCCGCGACGACCAGCGATGATGGCATTGACGTCAGCGACGAAGCGGCTGCCAAGCTGCAGTCACCGGCACCCCAGCATCCGACCGTCGTCATGACGCCCAATGGTCCGCCGCAGGGCGCCATGAGTATCACGCCGTCGGCGCCGACCCGCGTTGCCCGCCAGGCGCCCAACGACGATGCCGCCCTGGTCGCACCCGCCGCCGCAGTAGCCGCCGGTTCGCGTAGCGAAACGCCGGAATCCGAAGCGGCCTATCGCGAAGCTTTCGGCCTGTTGAAAGCCGGTCAGTACGAACAGTCGATCAAGGGCTTCAGCCGCTACCTACAGCAGTATCCTAACGGCCAATATGCCGACAACGCGCAGTTCTGGGTGGGCGAGGCCTACTATGTGATGCGTAAGTTCGAGCCAGCCATTGCCCAGTACCAGAAGTTGATCAACAACTACCCCGATAGTCAGAAGCAGGCCCACGCGCGGCTCAAGATTGCCTACAGCTTCGATGAACTTGGGCGCAGCGAACAGGCGGTGCAGATGCTGACCCAGCTCAAACAGCAATATCCCGATTCCTCGGCCGCGCGTCTGGCCGATGAACGCCTGCAGCGCATACGCGCCAAGTCGCCCTGAGCGAGCAAGCGACCAGCTTCGCGCCGCAAACCGCCGCCATCGCGTCGGCCGAGGCCGACGTGCTGCGCATCACCGAAATCTTTCTTTCCATCCAGGGTGAGTCGACTACGGTCGGCTTACCGACTGTCTTCGTGCGGACCACTGGCTGCCCGCTGCGCTGTCAATATTGCGACACCGCCTATGCCTTCAGTGGCGGCGAACGCATGAGTCTCGATGTCATTCTCGCCAGGGTCACAGCCCACGGTGTGCGCCATGTGACGGTGACCGGTGGTGAGCCCTTGGCACAGCCCGCGACGCTGCCACTCATGACCCGCCTGTGCGACGCCGGCTTCAAGGTTTCGCTCGAAACCAGCGGCGCGCTCGATCTGGCCGGTGTCGACGAGCGCGTGATGCAGGTGGTCGACATCAAGACCCCGGCATCCAAGGAAGAGCCGCGCAATCTATGGTCCAACCTCGATCATCTGCGCGCCGGTGATCAATTGAAGTTCGTGATCTGCGATCGCGATGACTACGAATGGAGTCGCGACAAACTGGCGGCGATAACGCTGCCTGCGGGAGTCGAGGTCTTGTTCTCACCGAGCTTCGAGACCGTGCCCGGGCGGCTCTTGGCGGAATGGATACTCGCTGATCGCTTGGCCGTGCGCATGCAAGTGCAGTTGCACAAGGTGCTATGGGGCAATGAGCCAGGCCGCTGAGATTCGCGCGGTCGTGCTGCTGTCCGGTGGCCTGGATTCCGCTACGGTGCTGGCCAAGGCGCGTGCCGATGGGCGTGTCTGCTATGCCTTGAGCGTCGATTACGGTCAGCGCCATCGCGCCGAGCTGGAAGCCGCCGCTCGCCTTGCGCTGTCTTTGGGTGCGCTCGAACACCGCGTGGTCCATGTCGATTTCGGTCAGTTCGGCGGTTCGGCCCTAACCGACCTCGACCTCGAAGTGCCGACCTCGCCGAGCGAAGGCATCCCGATTACCTATGTGCCGGCGCGCAATACCGTGATGCTGTCGCTGGCTCTGGCTTGGTGTGAAGTGCTCGACGCCCATGAGCTGTATATCGGCGTTAACGCCATCGATTATTCCGGCTACCCCGACTGCCGCCCGGAATTCATCACGGCTTTTGAGCGCCTGGCCAGGCTTGCCACCCGCGCCGGGATCGAAGGTCGCGAGTTTCATGTCCGCACACCGCTACAACATCTGACCAAGGCCGACATCATCAAGCTCGGCGTCGCGTTGGGATTGGATTACGGTCAGACCGTCAGCTGTTATCAGCCGGACAAGAATGGACGGGCCTGCGGCGCCTGCGACGCCTGTCGCTTGCGCCATGAAGGCTTTCGCGTGGCCGGCATTGACGATCCGACCCGCTATCGGCCTTTGCTCTAAGGCTTAGCTGCGCGGCGGCGGCATGCTGCCCTCCAGGCCCGCAGTCAGCGATTCCTGCTGACGGTTATAGGTGTTGTACAGCGAGCGGATCGCACGTACATAGTCGACCGCTTCGCGATAGGAGCCCATCGCGCGCTGATTGGGCTCGCGTCCCATCATGGTTTCCACATTGCCGAACCAGCGGGTCGGGTCCAGCCCGGCCGCCGCTGCCCTTTCGCGCGCTAGATCGACCCGCGTGAGTCCGGCGTTGTAAGCCGCCAGTGCGAACCAGGTGCGCTCACCGGGCGGCAGTTCCACCTCGAAGTGATCGCGCAGTTTGTTCAAATAGCGCACGCCACCGCGTATCCCCGCATCGGGATCGAGCGGATTGGCCACGCCCATCGCGCGCGCGGTATCGCGCGTCAGCTGCATGAGGCCCAGTGCGCCGGCCGCCGAGCGGGCGCCGGGATCGAACTGACTCTCGAAATACATTTGCGCGACGATCATGCGCCAGTCGAAAGCATAGGTATCAGCGTAGCGACGCACCAGGTTGTCGTAGGGCGAGAGTCTGGAGAGACCACTGATATAAGAGAAGCGCGGTTCGTCGAAATAACGCTGCGCCAGCACTTGATACGTGTCGCTGGCGAACGCATTGCGCACGAAGCCGTCGATGGCGCGCAGCAGGCCGGCATTCTGGGCGCGCAGCGTCCAAGCGTAGTTATATGAGATCGGCACCGACATGCCGGCCTCGAGCAGGGGATGCATGGCGCGCAGGTCGGCAATCAGATGGGCGTCGACGATGGCGGCGTCCACGGACCAGTTCTCGAGCTGCTCGGCGAGATAGGCAGGCGGCGTGCCGGGATTGATCACCACCGCCTGTACGGCGATGCCGCGTGCCACCAGTTCCGACAAGGCGCGGTGTTCGACGGTGTTGCCGTAGACCGCGACGCGCTTGCCGGCCAGCGCCTGCAGGTCGTGCAGCTGACTGCCCGTGCGCCCGACCAGCACCGAGGCCGAATGGAAATAGCTGCGCCCTTGAGTCAGCTCGCTGTCGGCGGCGACATCGGCCGCCCGTACGCGGGTCGTGATCACATCGCCTACACCAGTGCGTAACCACTCCAACATCTGATGATCGGTGTCGGCGACCACGTACTCGACCCGCAGCCGGTGTTCGCGGGCGAACAGTTCTACCATCTCGTATTCGAAACCGGCCGGCCGGCCGTTGCGCACGAAGTAGTTCTGCGCGTCGATGCGAGTGATAGCGCGCAGCAGGCCGCGGCTCTGGATGGCCGCCAGATCGCCGTAGTCGGTCTGGGGGGACAACACGGCGGCGTGGAAGCGCTGCATATAAGAGTCGAGCGCATCGCGGAGCTCGGCGCGCTCGCGCGGGAAATACCATACCACCGGGTTCTGATCCGAGAGTTCGAAGAGGGTCTTCAAGGACGCGTGATCGGCCAGTGGCTTCTCGTTGGCGCGGGCCGGTGCGATGGCAACATCGAAATGACCGTCGGCGACGCCCGCCAGCAAGGCTTCGCGCGGCGTGCCGTTAGGCATCAGCACCGGCACGATGCCGGGCAACGCACGACGCAGTTGTTCGAAATAGGGCCACAGCGGTGAGGCGGTGCTGATGGCGACGCGCAGACCCTTCAAGTCGCGCGGATCGCTGGCCGCTAACTCTTTGCGGCCAAAGGCGAAGTAACGAAACGAGCCCATCGACAGGCTGGACAGCAGGTTTATGTCGTGCGCCTGATCGGGCGGCAGGTCGGCGGCGATCACATCGCCTTCGCCATGGCGCAGACGACTGTAAAGTTCATCCGGGCGATCGGCTTCGATCCATTGGATGCGCATGCCGCCGCGCCGCGCAAAGTCGGCGAGCATGCCGAATTCTCCGGCGCTGTCCCGGTGCGGAAGATTGATTTCCTGTTGTTTGAGTTTGAGAACGCGGAGGACGGGAGGGGGAGCGCGATCATCACCTGAGCCGGCGCTGGCACTGGCGCCATGGAATACGGCCAGCGTCAGCAAGACGGCGATGAATGGTCGATGCCGGTGCCAGGCGGCCCACCGGCAATGCATGCGTGAGCGATAGTGCATTGCGAACGACTTCGTTTGAAAACAGCTGCGCTTCTTAGGGTTCAGGGCCCGTTCGTGGGTCCCACCCTGGGGTATTTTTGTAGGTGCGCGAGGGGCATCTTGGCCGCTCAAATCCGGCCCGTCAACCCTGATACCTCCCCAAATAGGTAGGTTTCCATCTTCCGTTCAGTCCGCCGCGACGGCCGCCCGCGCCATCCGAAGACGCTCCAAAGTACCGATATCGAACCAACGTCCGTGGTGAATTTCGCCGCTCAACTGGCCCGCATCACTGAGTGTGAACAGCAGCGGCGCGAGCGGGAAATGGCTGCTTTCGTGGCCCGTGAATAGACTCGGCGTGAACATGCCGATGCCGGCATAGGTATAGGGACGGGGCGCGCCGCGCGTCACGCGATCGCCTTTGAGATTGAAGTCGCCTGCCGGGTGGTGCAGGGGATTGGGGATCAGCACCAGGTGGGCAGCGCCGGCCGGAGGTTGTTCGAAGTGCAACGGGCAGTCGGTCCACACATCGGCGTTCACCACCAGAAAGGCTTCGTCACCGAGCAGCGGCAGGGCGCGCGCGATGCCGCCGCCGGTTTCGAGCGGGTTATCGCCTTCCCGTGAATACGCGATGCGCACGCCATAGGTATGACCATCACCGAGACGCGCTTCGATCAAGGTACCGAGATGAGAGACATTGATAACGATGTCACGGATGCCGGCAGCGCTGAGTCGCTGAACATGACGTTCAATGAGTGTGGTGCCGCCGATTTCGACCAGCGGCTTGGGCAGCGTGTCGGTCAAGGGTGCGAGGCGTTGGCCGCGACCGGCGGCAAGTATCATGGCTTTCACGGTGTGCTTCCGCTCTCTCCGGCTGGCGCGATTATAGAGTGCGCAGCTTGCGCGACAGATGTCGTAAGCGGGGCCGATCTGGCATTATTCGCAGCGTGTTGAAGCCGCGCCCAGCTCGAGCCCGTCCGCCGACACAAGCGTGTCAGGCCCCCTCGCCATCACTCGGAACGCAGCCGCTCGTGCGGCGGTCATGAACAACGTGAGCCAACATCCAAACAACAAGCGTGAGCCGGATACTGCCGCGCTCCTGGAAATGGGCCGCGCGGTGCTCGAAATCGAGTCGCGTGCGGTGGCAGATCTGGTCGCGCGCGTCGACCACAGCTTCGTCGCTGCAGTGCGCGCGATGTTGGACTGCAGTGGCCGCGTGGTGGTGCTCGGCATGGGCAAGTCCGGCCATATCGGCGGCAAGATCGCCGCCACGCTCGCCAGCACCGGCACGCCCGCCTTCTTCGTCCATGCCGGCGAGGCCTGTCATGGTGATATGGGCATGATCACCGCCAGCGACGTGGTACTCGCGCTGTCGAATTCCGGCGAGACCGAGGAGCTGACCACCCTGCTGCCTTTGATCAAGCGTCTCGGCGTGCCGTTGATCGGCATCACCGGCAATGCGCAATCGACGCTCGCCACCACTGCCACCGTGCATATTCTGGTCGACGTGCGTGAAGAAGCCTGTCCGCTCGGCCTTGCGCCCACTTCCAGCACCACCGCCGCACTGGCGATGGGCGATGCGCTCGCGATTGCCATGCTTCAAGTGCGCGGTTTCACCGCGCGGGATTTCGCGCGTGCTCATCCCGGTGGCGCACTTGGGCGTCGCCTGCTCAAGATCGACGACCTCATGCATTCCGGCAGCGACATGCCCGTGGTGCGACCCGACGCACCGGTAGCCGACGCGGTGGTTGAGATGACGCGCTCGGGGCTCGGCCTCACTGCGGTGGTGGACGACAGCGGTCAGCTGGTCGGGGTGTTCACCGATGGCGATCTGCGGCGCGTGTTCGAGCGTAGTCACGACATCCGCTCGGCGCGCATGGCCGATGTCATGACCCGCAGCTGCAAGACCGTCGGTCGCGACCTGCTGGCTGCCGAAGCGTTGCGCCTCATGCAGGAACACAAGATCAACGCGCTGCTGGTGGTCGCCGAGGGCCAGCGTCTCATCGGCGTGTTGAACATGCATGATCTATTGAGGGCGCGGGTCGTCTAGTGCAGCCTCGCGCAGCCGAGCACACGCGGCGCGTGTCGCACACCACAAGGTATCCAGCCGCCGTACACGGCAGCCATCCATGAACGCCTGGTTGACCACACTTGGCGTCGTACTGCTCAGCATCGGCAGCTTTTGGATGTTGCACCGGCTGGAACTTGAGCAGCGCAACGCCGACGCACGGCGCTTGCACGAACCGGATTACTACATCGACAACATGGTTCGTCGCACGCTCGGCACCGAAGGCGAGCTCGCCAATGTGCTGCGTGCCGAACGTCTCGAACATTTTCCCGACGACGACTCGACGGAATTGGCCAGCCCGCATCTGGAGATTTACAATGGTGCGGTCGAGCCGTGGCATGTCGTCGCCGAGCGTGGCTGGGTGAGCGCGGGTAACGAAGTCGTGCTGCTGCACGGCCCGGTCGAGATCTGGCGCCAGAACAAGGCCGGTAAGCGCGTCTACCAAGTGCTGACCTCGGAACTGCGGGTGTTGCCGAAGGAACAATATGCGGAGTCCGCTAATCCGACCACCATCATCGCGCCCGCAACCGTCTCCCATTCCATCGGTATGCGCGCCAATTTCGCGCATGCACGCCTCGAATTATTGAATCAAGTAAGAGCCAGACATGAAGTCGTCAAGCCGCAAAGTTGAGAGCGCGCTCCTGCTGGTGCTGGCGATCTTCGCCCGGCCGACGCACGCCTTGACGACCGACTCCCAGCAACCCGTGCAGATCGAGGCCGACTTCGCCGAACTCGACGACGAGGAACACACCACGGTCTATGTCGGTAACGTGATTGTCGACCAGGGCTCGATGCACATGACGGGTGACCGCCTGCGCGTCAATTTCACCGAGAACAAAGATCTCAAGGACGCTTATCTCGAAGGCCGTCCGGCGACCTTCAAGCAGACCCCCGATCATGATGACGACGTGCACGGTCAGGCCATGCAGATCGAATACCACGCCGAGCAGAGCCTTCTGAACCTGATCGAGAAGGCGCGCGTGACCCAGGGCGAGCGACTGTTCGAAGGCCATCGCATCAATTACGACACCAAGAAGAGCATCATCACGGCACGCTCCGCGCGCGCCGACAAGGCTGACAAGGATCAAATCCCCAAGGATGGCAGCGAACGGGTGCGCATCATCATCCCGCCCAACAAGAAGAAGACGCCTGAGGCGACACTGGGCAAGACCGCGCCAGCGCCTAAGGTCGAGTTACCCACAGATGGCAAGCCGGTCACCCCCACCCCCTGAACGCCTCCAACACTCGCGTCTCATCCGCCGCCACCCATTGACCATGTCGCATTCAATTCCTATGGATTCCGTCCCGTGAGCGTGCTCGCTGTCCGTCATCTGGCCAAGACCTACCGTTCGCGACGGGTGGTGAAGGATGTCAGCCTGTCGGTGCAGAGCGGCGAAGTCATTGGTCTGCTCGGCCCGAACGGCGCTGGCAAGACCACCAGCTTCTATATGATCGTCGGACTCATCGCGAGTGAGGGTGGCTCCATCCACCTCGACACGGAAGATCTAACCCGCTTGCCGATGGACGTGCGGGCACGCAAAGGCCTCGGCTATCTGCCGCAGGAAGCCTCGGTGTTCCGCAAGCTGACCGTCGAACAGAACATCTTAGGCGTGCTTGAGATCATTCCCGATCTCAACGACCACCAGCGTCAGCGCCGCCTCGACGCGCTGCTGCACGAGTTCCATATCGAACACATCCGCCAGAACCTCGGCATGTCGCTGTCGGGCGGCGAGCGCCGTCGGGTGGAAATTGCCCGCGCGCTAGCCACCGAGCCGCGCTTCATCCTGCTCGATGAGCCCTTCGCTGGTGTTGACCCGATCTCGGTCGGCGACATCCAGCGCATCATCCGCCACTTGAAGCAGATCGGCATCGGCGTGCTTATCACCGACCACAACGTGCAGGAAACCCTGCGCATCTGCGATCGCGCCTATATCGTCAACGAGGGCACGATCATCGCCGAGGGCGATGCCGAGGCCATCCTCTCCGACGAGAAAGTACGACGCGTCTACCTGGGCGAAACCTTCAAGCTGTAAAGGCCCGTCGCCTGCGGCCGAAAATCCTCTAGGCGCAGACGCCGCATGGCGTTTTCTGGCTCGACCGGATATGCAAGTATTGATCCAGTCCAAGCCGGGTGCGCTACTATAGGTTCGAATGCATCCTTGAATTAACGGTTGCCGGGAGGATATGAAGCAATCCCTTCAATTGAAGCTCGGCCAGCATCTGACGATGACGCCGCAGTTGCAGCAGGCTATACGCCTGTTACAGCTGTCCGCCATGGAACTTTCGGTCGAAATCCAGGAGGCCCTGGAGTCGAACATGATGCTGGAGGTCGTCGACGGTTCTGACGATTACGAAGACCCGAGCTTCAGCGCCGGCGAGTCGGCCACCAGCACCGGCGGCGACGACGGTGAGTTCGAGGCCAGCTTCGAGTCCAATTTTGAAGTGGGCGGCGGCGATCCGGGCGAGACCGAAATTCACTCCGTGACCGATGACATTCCCGACGAACTGCCGGTCGACAGTGATTGGGACGAAATCTACGACACCCTCACTACCTCCGGCTCGACCACCGGCAGCCGCGACGGCGAGGACTCCGATTTCGAACGCGCTAGCGTCACCCCGCCGACCTTGCGTGAACATCTCATGTGGCAGGTCAATCTGACGCCCTTGAGTGACCGCGACCGCGCGATTGCCATGACGATAGTCGATGACCTCGACGCCACCGGCTACCTGACCAGCACCCTCGAAGAACTGGCGACGACGGTCGGCACCGCCATTGAAGACGCCGTCGAGGCGGACGAGGTGCAAGCTATCCTGCGTCTGGTGCAGGGCCTGGAGCCGGTCGGCGTAGCGGCCCGCAATCTGCGTGAGTGTCTGTTGCTGCAGCTCGGGCAATTGCCCGTCGACACGCCGTGGCTGGTCGAGACCCGCCGCTGTGTCGCCGATTTCATGGAGATGCTGGCCGGCCGCGATTACAACCAGCTCATGCGCCGCTTGAAGCTCGCGCGTGAGGACCTGGCGCAGGTCATTGCGCTCATCCAGTCATTGAACCCGCGCCCGGGCGCGCACTACAGTGAAGAACAGACCGAATACATCGTGCCCGATGTGTTCGTCTACAAGTACAAAGATCGCTGGCGAGTCGAGTTGAACGCCGAGACCATGCCGCCCTTGCGCGTCAATCCCTACTACGCGAGCATGATCAAACGGGCCGACAGCAGCGAAGACAACAACGCGCTTCGCGCCCATCTGCAGGAGGCGCGCTGGTTCATCAAGAGTCTGCAGAGTCGCAGCGAAACCTTGTTGCGGGTCGCGACCGCCATCGTCGAGCGACAGCGCGCCTTTCTGGAACACGGCGAGGAAGCGATGAAACCGCTGGTGCTGCATGACATCGCCGAAGCGCTGGAAATGCACGAATCGACCATCTCGCGCGTCACCACGCGAAAATATATGCACACGCCGCGCGGCATCTTTGAACTCAAGTATTTCTTTTCCAGCCACGTCAGTACCACACTCGGTGGCGAAGCGTCCTCGACCGCTATCCGCGCGGTGATCAAGAAACTGATCGCCGCCGAGAACGTGCAGAAGCCCTTAAGCGATCACAAGATTGCCGAACTGCTGTCCGGACAGGGCGTGCAGGTGGCGCGCCGCACCGTCGCGAAGTACCGTGAAGCGATGTCGATTCCACCATCCAACGAAAGAAAACGGATTGCCTAAGTGGCCGGCAGCCGTGACCGATCAGAATCAATAATTTTCAGTCCACCAGGAGAACACCATGCATATCAAAGTCGATGGGCGCCACGTCGAAGTCACTGACTCGATGAACGACTATATCCAGACCAAGCTCAGCCGTATCGAGCGTCACTTTGATCATCTCGTCAACGTGCATGTGGTACTAGCGGTGGAAAAGCAGCGCCAGAGGGCGGAAGCCACCATTCATGTTGCCGGTAACGACATTCATGCCCATAGCGAGGACGATGACATGTACGCCGCCATCGATGCGCTGGTCGACAAGCTCGATCGCCAGATCAAGAAGCACAAGGAAAAAGTCACCAACCACCGCAGTTGAGTTGACGCACCATGTACTCTCGTCGCACCCTCAGCCTACGGTCCGCGCAATGAGCGACGGCCGGCGTTTCCTGATCGTTTCCGGGCTGTCGGGTGCAGGCAAATCGATTGCGCTGCATGCCTTGGAGGATGCCGGCTTTTACTGTGTAGACAATCTGCCGGTCGGCATACTCTCGAACTTCGCGCGTTTCATCGCCGATCAGAACCAGGCTCATTTCGACAAAGTCGCGGTCGGCATCGATGCGCGCAACCAGCCCAATGCCCTGGCCTCGCTGCCCGGCGTGTTGGACCGTCTCGCGCTTGAAACCGCGCAGGCCGAGCTGATCTTCGTCGATGCCAGTGATGAGACTTTGCTGCGACGGTTCAGTGAGACGCGCCGCAAGCATCCGCTGTCGTCCGAAGAGCGACCGCTGGCCGATGCCATCGCACTTGAGCGCAGCCTGCTCGATCCGCTGGCGATGCGCGCCGACATCCGCATCGATACCACGCGCACCAACGTCCACGAATTCCGCGCCGCGATCCGCGAGCTGATCACCAAGCGGCCGTCGGGCGCGCTGGCCCTGCAGTTCCAGTCCTTCGGTTTCAAGCACGGTGTGCCCAGCGACGCCGATTTCGTGTTCGATGTGCGCTGCCTGCCCAATCCCTATTGGGATGCGCAGCTGCGCGATCACTCCGGCCGCGACACGTCGGTACGCGACTACTTGGACGCTGCGCCCATGGTGCAGAAACTGGCGGCGGATATCGGCCGCTTTCTCGAAACCTGGGTCGAGCAATTCGAGGAAGTGAACCGTACCTATCTCACCATTGCCTTCGGTTGCACCGGTGGCCGCCATCGCTCGGTGTATATGGCCGAACGCCTGGCGCGCGAATTCGCCGCGCGCGGCAAGCGTGCCGCCATCAGCCATCGCGACCTCTAAAGGCCAGACTTCTGGACCGACACCCATGCCTACAGTCCAACTGACCATCATCAATCGACTCGGCCTGCACGCTCGCGCCGCCGCCAAGTTCGTGCAGGCTGCCGCCCATTACGGCTGCGACGTCGCTGTCAGCAAGGGCGGCAAGAAGGTCAACGGCAAGAGCATCATGGGTGTCATGATGCTGGCGGCGGCGCAAGGCGCCGAAATCGAAATCTGCACTACCGGCCAGGATGAACAGGCCGCGCTCGATGCGCTGACCGCCTTGATCGCCGACAAATTCGGAGAACCGTCGTGAGTTTTTCGCTGCACGGGGTCGCGATATCGCGCGGTATAGCGATAGGCCGCGTGCACATCGTCGAGCGCAACCAGCTCGACATCGCCGAATATCATCTTGAGACCAGCGAAGTCGAAGGCGAGATTGCGCGCCTGCACGCTGCGGTGGCGCTGGCCAAGCATCATCTGCGTGAGATCCGCGCGCACATTCCGTCCGGTACGCCGGCCGAGATCATGGCCTTCATCGACACCCACATGCTGATGCTCGATGACGCAGCCTTCAATGACGAGCCGGCGCGCATCATCCGCGACAACCTGGTCAACGCCGAGTGGGCGGTCAAGCTTCAACGCGACTCGCTGATCGCGGTGTTCGAGGAGATGGAAGACCCTTACTTGCGCACGCGCAAGGATGACGTCGACCACGTCGTCGATCGCATTTTCCGTAATCTGTTGCGCCATCCGCCCTTGCGTCACGAGCTGCCCGACCAGAAGCTCAAGGGCATGATCATCATCGCTCGCGATCTGGCGCCGACCGATCTGGTGCTGTTGCAACATCATGGTGTGGCCGGTTTCGTCACCGAATTCGGCGGACCGACCTCTCATACCGCGATCTTGGCGCGCAGCCTCGCCATTCCGGGTGTCGCCGGCCTGCATCACGCGCGACGCTATATCCAGGAAGACGAGATCATCATCGTCGACGGCGACGATGGCGTGGTGTTGGGCGGTGCAGACGAGCGCATCCTTGCGCAATACCGCGCACGCCAGGATGAGCGGCAGAGCTATGTCGCAAGCCTGCAGGTGTTGCGCGATGCGCCGACCGTCACCCTCGACGGGCGTGTCATCCATCTTTATGCGAACGTCGAGCTGGCGGAAGATTTCAAGAGTGTGCGCGAAGTCGGTGCCGATGGCGTTGGCTTGTATCGTACCGAGTTCCTATTTCTGAACCGCGCGACCTATCCCGATGAAGACGAGCACTTCAACACCTATCGGCAGATGATCGACGCGCTTGGCGGCCTGCCCTTCACTATCCGCACCGCCGACCTCGGTGCCGACAAGATGCCGGACGCCGGTGTCGCCAACATCCCCTTCGCCGCTAACCCGGCACTTGGACTGCGCGCCATTCGTCTGTGCCTGCGCGAGCCCTCGCTGTTCTGGCCGCAGTTGCGCGCCATCATCCGCGTGTCGGCCTTCGGGCCGGTGCGGATGATGATCCCGATGCTGTCGAGCGTTGATGAAGTGCACCAGGTGATGGACATCGTCGGCACCATCCGCAACGAATTCACCCGCCGCGGCATCGCCTTCGACCCGAACATGCCGATAGGCGGCATGATCGAGGTGCCGGCCGCCGCGATCTGCGCCGACGTGTTCGCGAAGGAACTCGACTTCCTGTCGATAGGCACCAACGACCTCATCCAGTACGCAGTCGCCATTGACCGCGTGAACAACGAAGTGAGTTATCTCTACGATCCGCTGAATCCGGGGGTGCTGCGTCTGGTGTCGACCACCATCAACGCCGGACGCTCGGCCGGCGTTCCGGTCGCGATGTGCGGCGAAATGGCGGGTGACGTGCGCTATACGCGGCTTTTACTTGGCTTGGGCCTGACGGAATTTAGTGTCCACCCGACAGCGCTGCTCGAAATCAAACACATCGTCACCCACACCGACGTGCATCATGCGGAAACACTGGCTCAGGAGTTCCTGCTCGACTCCCGTCTGGAAAGAAGACGCGAGTTGCTGCAGGCGCTGGAGACTGGCGCGCCTTAGCCGGGCTCAGTGTTTGGCGTCTCGTTTCGACCACAGCGTCTGGCGCTATGCCTCGTCCCTGGCTTTGCGCCGGGCCCGTCTAGTCTCACAGCGTAAGGCGCCCATGCCCTGTTTATCCAAGAGAAAAGCCAGGGCCGGCGCTCTAGGCATCGATAATTTTTGTGTTATCATTCGTGTTGCCGTTTCGCCGTCGCATTTCTGCAACATAGCAATGTAGAGAGATGCAAGGACCGGCGCCGTCTGCGGCGCACCTGACGGCTCAACATCAAACTGAATCAAGTGGGGACCTCGGCAATGAGTAAACTTTATCGAATTGGACTCGTACTGCTCATGGGCTCGCTGGCCGCAGGCTGCGCGAACCAGGAAATCAAGCCGGCCACCGTGCTTTGCCCGCTGCTCGGCGCGACGCTCGGCGCGGGTATTGCGGCAGGTGGTTTTGGCGGCGATGACGCGGGCCCGATGGCCGCAGGTGCTGTGCTCGGCGCTGCCGCTGGTTACTTCCTGTGCCGCGAAAAGCCCGTTGAGACACCTGCGCCGACGCCCGCCGCCGCGCCGGCCCCCGCACCGAAGCCGGTTGCCGTCGCACCAAAGGATTCCGATGGTGATGGCGTGATCGACCCGAACGACAAGTGCCCGGGTACCCCCCCTGGCGTTAAGGTCAATGCCGAAGGCTGCCCGGAAGTCGGCACTACGCTGATGTCGTTGCAGGGTGTGAACTTCGATACCGACAGCGCCAAGCTGAAGGCCGAATCGACCACCATCCTCAACCAGGCGGTCGAAGTGCTGAACCAGCAGGCTGCGGTCTCGGTGCGTATCGAAGGCCATACCGACAGTCGTGGTTCGGACGCCTACAATCTGACGCTTTCAGAGAAGCGCGCCAAGTCGGTGATGGACTATCTGGTGAGCAAAGGGATCAGTGCAACGCGTCTGACCTCCGCTGGTTTCGGCGAGTCGAAGCCGGTGGTGGCCAACGATTCGGCCGCCAACATGGCCAAGAACCGTCGCGTCGACTTGGTCGTGACCAACAACTGAGGCTAGCGCACTCAGGTGACGAAAAGGCCCGGCTCTGCCGGGCCTTTTTGTTGTCAGGATAGGAGTTTGTCGAATTCGTCGGGAGAATCGCGCCCACGCAGCAGCACGCGCTTGAATGGCTGCGGATCCTTGATGTGCGTGAGCGCGCCGTCGCGCGGAAAATACTGGTCTTTCAGGCGCGACAGCCAGAAACGTAAGCCAGTGGCACGCAACGCCGCCATCCACGCCTGACGCTCGGCTGCCACCAGTGGCCGCACTTGCGCATAAGCGCCAAGCAAGACACCTGCAAGCTCAGCGTGTAGCACGCGCTTGTCGTCGTCGAAACACCAATCCGCCACCGCCACCGCCAGGTCATAGACGAAGGCGCCGCTGTGGGCGTAGTAGAAGTCGATGATGCCGGTCAGGCGAAGCGCCTGGAATAGTGCGTTGTCGCGAAACAGGTCCGCATGGATCACGCCACTCGGCAGCGCGGCGAAGCGGTCGTCACGACATTCTTCGACCGACTCGGTCAGCAATCGGCGGTCTTCATCGTTCAGGCGCGGTGCAACCATGCGCGCCACCTCCGCGCGCCACACCGCACCTCGATCGTTGTTCCGGCGCGGCGCGAAGTCGAGGCTGGCGAGATGCATGTGCGCCATCGCCTGACCGATGGCCTGGCAATGCGCGACTGTCGGTTTAATCACACTCGCGCCCGGCAAGCGCATCACCAGGGCCGCCGGCCTGCCTTTCAGTTCGCGCAGGTAACGACCGCCGCGATCCGCCAGCGGATGGGCGCTCGGCACGCCGTGTTCGGCGAGATGCGCCATCAGCGCGAGAAAGAATGGCAATTCAGCGGCGGGCGTGAACTCGAACAAGGTCAGCACATAGTTGCCGGCCGCGGTCGCGACGAAATAATTGGTGTTTTCGATGCCAGCGATGATGCCGCTGAAGTTGCGCAGTGCGCCGACGTCGTAGTCGGCCAGGAAGGCTTCGAGCTCGCGGCGCTCAATGACGGTGTAGACGGACATGCCGTGACGGGATTGGGAACCCGCGTGCTTAAAGGTTGCTTGCGGGCGTGTGCTTAGCAGGCGCGCTGGGTTACCAGCTCAGAATGACCCACTGTGGCACGCGCGGTTCAACGCCGCGCCCGTTGATCCGCGATTCCATCAAGCCGTCGCCGTCGCGATCGACGAAGTAATACGGCGGACCGATGAAGGGCGTCACCTTGACCATGTAGAGCCGACCGTTGAGGCGATATTCTTCGACCTTGGCGTCCTTGCGCTGCACGATGGTCACTTCCGGTTGCGGACCGCCGGACTTGGCATCGGCGTCGCTGCCGTCATCGGGCACCGGCACCGTGACGGCGGGTGGGGGAGGCGGGGCTTCACCGAATTTCTCGTTGTCGTCAGCGGCGAGCGCCGCAAGCGGCGCCGCCAGGCAGCTGACAAGAAATGCGACGATCGATGCTCTCATGGGTTACTCGCGGGCATTGCCTTGGCGCTTGATTGCTCACTTAGAATACCATCGAATCCCGCGCGGAATCACGGCAGCCATGGCCGTGCGGTGACATGGTTCCCTTCGAGGCTCAGTGTTCATGACCCAGTTGCTCGTCCTGGTCGACGGATCGTCATATCTGTATCGCGCTTTTCATGCCTTGCCCGCGCTGAACAATTCCAAGGGCGAACCGACCGGCGCGATGCATGGTGTGATTGCAATGCTGCGACGGCTGCGCAACGCCTATCCGACCGAGCATTTCGCAGTGGTGTTCGACCCGCGTGGGCCGACCCACCGCGACGAATGGTTTCCGGCCTACAAGGCGCAGCGACCTTCCATGCCCGGCGAGCTCGCGTCCCAGATCGAGCCGCTGCACGAAATCATCAAGGCCATGGGCATGCCTTTGCTCCAGATCACCGGCGTGGAAGCCGATGATGTCATCGGCTCGCTCGCCGAGCAGGCGCGCGTCGCGGGTATGCGCGTATTGATCTCGACCGGTGACAAGGATCTCGCGCAACTGGTCGATGAGCAGATCACGTTGATCAACACCATGGACGACACGGTGCTCGATCCGTCTGGTGTCATGGCCAAATTCGGCGTACCGCCCAATCGCATCATCGACTACCTGACGCTGGTCGGTGACAGCGTCGATAACGTACCAGGTGTGCCCATGGTCGGCCCCAAGACCGCCTGCAAATGGCTGAGCACTTACGGCTCACTGGACGACGTGGTGGCTCATGCCGCCGACATCACCGGCAAAGTCGGCGAGAACCTGCGTGGCGCGCTTGAGCAGATACCTTTGTCGCGACGACTGGTGACGGTGATGCGCGACATCGAGACTGGCATTCATCCCGAGCAATTGACGCTTGCTCCACCTGACGAAGCGCGCCTGAACGAACTTTTCCAGCGTTACGAATTCAACAGCTGGCTGAAAGAACTGCGCGGTCGTCAGATCGAAACGGAAAGCGCGCCACCAACGCCGCCCGAGGCAGCCGCAGAATACGAAACCGTGCTGGACATGGCGCGCTTCGAGCAATGGCTAGCCGAACTCAGCGCCTGCGAGCTGTTCGCCTTCGACACCGAGACCACCAGCCTCGACTACATGCAGGCGCGACTGGTCGGTGTGTCCTTCTGTCATACGCCGGGTCGCGCTGCCTATGTGCCGCTAGCCCATACTTATGGCGGCGCGCCCGCGCAGCTAGCCCTCGATACGGTGCTCGCCAAGTTACGCCCGCTGCTCGAAGCGGACACACCACGCAAGGTCGGCCACAATCTCAAGTACGACCGCAACGTGTTGCTCAACCACGGCGTCGATCTGCGCGGCATCGCTTTCGATACCATGCTCGAGTCCTATGTCTTCAACAGCATCGCGAGCCGTCACGACTTCGACTCGGTGGCGCTCAAGTATCTTGGCCACCACACCATTCATTACGAAGACGTGGCCGGCAAGGGCGCCAAGCAGATCGGTTTCGAGGAAGTCGCCCTCCAGCAGGCCGGGCCCTATGCGGCCGAGGATGCCGAGGTCTGTCTGCGTCTGCACCAGCATCTCTATCCACGCATCGAGCTCGATGCGCCCTTGCTGGGTGTTTTGCAGGACATCGAGATACCGCTGTTGTCGGTGCTCGCGGCCATGGAGCGGCGCGGGGTGCTGATCGATGGCGACCTGCTGCGCGAGCAGAGCGCTGAACTCGACGAGCGCATGCGCGAAATCGAGGCGCGCGCTCACAATGAGGCGGGCGAGGTCTTCAACATCGGCTCGCCCAAACAGATTCAGGCCATTCTGTTCGATAAGCTCAAGCTGCCGGTGCTGTCCAAAACGCCTACCGGCCAACCGTCCACCGCCGAGTCGGCGCTGGAAGAGCTGGCCGCCGAACACGCCTTGCCGCAGCTCATCCTCGATCACCGCTCGCTGTCCAAGCTCAAATCGACCTATACCGACAAGCTGCCCGACCAGGTCAATCGCGTCACCGGCCGCGTGCACACCAGCTATCATCAGGCGGTCGCCGCGACCGGTCGTCTGTCTTCTTCGGATCCCAATCTGCAGAACATTCCGATCCGCAGCCACGAAGGGCGGCGCATCCGTCAGGCCTTCATCGCGCCGCCAGGGCGTATCCTGATTGCGGCCGACTACTCCCAGATCGAATTGCGCATCATGGCTCACCTGTCGGGTGATGCCGGCTTGAGCCAGGCCTTCGCTTCCGGCCAGGACGTGCACCGCGCGACGGCGGCCGAAGTATTCGGCGCGACTTTGGCGACCGTCAGTGACGAGCAGCGTCGCGCCGCCAAGGCCATCAATTTCGGCCTCATCTACGGGATGTCGGCCTTTGGCCTCGCCCGTCAGCTCGGCATCGACCGCAGCGGCGCGCAGGCCTACATCGACCGTTACTTCGAGCGTTATCCCGGCGTGCGTGCTTACATGGAGCGCATCCGCGCCCTGGCCCATGAGCAGGGCTATGTCGAAACCGTGTTCGGTCGCCGCCTTTATCTGCCTGAGATCAACACCCGCAATGTTCAACGTCGTCAGTACGCTGAGCGCACTGCCATCAATGCACCCATGCAAGGCACGGCGGCCGACATCATCAAGCGCGCCATGATCTCAGTCGCTGCCTGGCTGACACGCGACACGGTGCCGGCCGACCTCATCATGCAGGTCCACGATGAACTGGTACTGGAGGTCGACGCGTCCGCTGCCGACGCGGTCGCCGAACAATTGCGCAGTATCATGGCGGGTGCGGCCGATCTCGCCGTGCCCTTGGTGGTCGATGTCGGTCGCGGGCAGAATTGGGACGAGGCACACTGATGGGTGTAGGTCTTGAACGGTCCGTGCGCTAGACGCCTATTTCGGTCGCGCGGGACTGGACGATCTTCGATAGACCTTGTGCTAACATTTCGACAGAGCTTGAAAACAAAGCCGCCCACAAAAAAATAACTCACTAAAAGCCCCGCTCCGTCACGACGTCGCCCCCTCCTCATGCTTTTGATTCCCGCCATCGATATCAAAGACGGTAAATGCGTCCGCCTTCGGCAGGGCGATATGAACCTGGACACCATTTACTCCGATGATCCCCTGGCGGTTGCCCGCCGTTGGGTCGGGGCCGGCGCACGGCGACTGCACATCGTCGACTTGAACGGCGCGACCGACGGCAAACCAGTCAATCACGAGATCATCCATACGATCGCCGAGCAGTGCCCCGATGTGCCGATCCAGGTTGGCGGCGGCATCCGTGACGAGGACACTATCCAGCGCTACCTTGATGCTGGCGTGAGCTATGTGATCCTCGGCACCAAGGCTGTCACGGCGCCGCATTTCGTGTCGGACGTGTGCCTGGAATTTCCCGGTCACATCATCGTCGGTCTCGATGTACGCGACGGCAAGGTTGCCATCGACGGTTGGTCCAAGCTGTCGCGTCACGACGCCATCGATCTCGCCTTGCATTTCCAGTCCGACGGTGTCGAAGCGATTGTTTTCACAGACATCGGCCGTGACGGCATGATGACCGGTCTCAATATGGACGCCACCGTGGCCTTCGCCCGCGCCCTGACCATTCCGGTCATCGCCTCCGGCGGCGTCACCAATCTCGACGACATCCGCGCCCTGTGCGCGATGGCCCACGAGGGTATCGAAGGCGCGATCACTGGTCGCGCAATCTACGAAGGTTCATTGGATTTCTCCGCCGCGCAAGCGCTCGCTGACGAGCTGTGCGGTGGCAAGACCAGCTGATGGGCCTCGCCAAGCGGGTGATCCCGTGTCTGGATGTCGATGCCGGACGCGTGGTGAAAGGTGTCCGCTTCGTCGATATCCGCGACGCCGGTGACCCGGTAGAAATCGCGCGCCGCTATGATCGCGAAGGCGCCGACGAAATCACCTTCCTCGATATCACCGCCTCCAGCGACGCGCGTGAGACTATCGTGCAGGTGGTCGAAGCGGTCGCCAGCCAAGTCTTCATTCCCTTGACCGTTGGCGGTGGCGTTCGCAGCGTCGCCGATGTGCGTCGCCTGCTGAAAGCGGGTGCCGACAAGGTCGGCATCAACACTGCGGCGGTCAACAATCCGGCCTTCGTCGCCGAAGCTTCCGCCAAGTTCGGCGCGCAATGCATCGTGGTCGCGATCGACGCGCGACGCGTTAGTGAGGAGCCTCTGCGCTGGGAAGTTTTTACTCACGGCGGGCGCAAGCCTAGCGGCCTCGACGCCGTGGCCTGGGCGGTACGCATGGCCGAGGCTGGCGCCGGCGAAATTCTGTTGACCAGCATGGACCGTGACGGCACCCGCGACGGTTACGACGTTGAACTGACCCGTGCGGTGGCCGACGCCGTGCCGATCCCGGTTATCGCTTCGGGCGGGGTTGGCGGTCTCGACCATCTGGTCGATGGCATCCGCCAGGGTCACGCCGACGCCGTATTGGCCGCCAGCATCTTTCATTTCGGCGAGCACACCGTCGGCGCGGCCAAGGCTCGTCTGGCGGCGGCCGGCATTGAGGTCCGACAGTGAGTTGGCGCGATGCTATCAAGTGGGACGCGCAGGGTTTGGTGACCGCGATTGCCCAGGATGCGACCAGTGGTCGCGTGCTGATGGTGGCCTGGATGAACCAAAAAGCGCTGGAAGCGAGCTTACAGGAAGGTCGTGCGGTTTATTGGTCGCGCTCGCGCGGGCGCTTGTGGCGCAAGGGTGAGGAGTCGGGTCACGTGCAGCACCTCCGTGAGTTCAGACTTGACTGCGATGGCGACGCCATTCTTGTGCTCGTAGAACAGGTCGGAGGTATCGCCTGTCACACTGGCAGGGAGTCCTGTTTCTATCGCGTGTTTGAGGACGGGCAGTGGCGCGAAACCGATGCGGTGCTGCGCGACCCGGCACAGATTTACAGTGGCGCGAAGCAGGAGAAGAGCGGTGAGTGATGTCCTGAATCGATTGGCCGAGGTCATCGACGAACGTCGCGCGGCCGATCCCAAGGACTCCTACGTGGCCGGCCTGTTTCACGCCGGCCTCGACAAGATCCTGAAAAAAGTCGGTGAAGAGGCGACCGAGACCATCATCGCCGGCAAGGGTGACGAACTCGACCAACTCGTATACGAGACTGCTGATTTATGGTTTCATTCCGTGGTTCTGCTCAAATACAAGGGTATCGAACCGTCGGCTGTGCTGGCGGAACTCGAACGCAGGTTTGGGCGCTCGGGCGTAGCGGAAAAAGCAGAGCGTGCAGGCAAATGATCTGCATGCCCGTTCGATGATTACGCTCACTAGGAGATAAACATGGGCTTTTCAATTCAACATCTGGTCCTCTTGCTGGTCATCGTAATGCTGTTGTTCGGGACCAAGAAGATCAAGAACGTCGGCGCCGATGTCGGCGGCTGGATCCGCGATTTCAAGAAGGCCATGCGCGAAGATCCGCCCGAAGAGACGGTGGCGAAGAACGACGCCAAGCAGGTCATCGAAGGCGAAGCTCGCACCGAACGCGAACACGTCTGACGCCCGCTCATGTTCGACGTCGGTTTCTGGGAGCTCGCGCTGATCTTCGTCGTCGCGCTGGTGGTGGTGGGTCCAGAGCGCATGCCGGGCATGATCCGCACAGCTGGGCAATGGTTGGGGCGCATGCAAAGGGTCGCCCGCGAACTGCGCGCCGAGTTCGAACGCGAAGCCCACACTCAGGAATTCAAGGCCCTCAATAAGGAGTTCCTTGAGGAAGACCGCCGCTTGAAGGAACTGGCGCGCAGCCCCGTCGCAGCGCCGACTTCGCGTGAAGCGGCTCTAGAACAAGCAGCGGCGCTGCGGACCTCGACCGCCGAAGCTGTCGCTCCGGTCGGCCATGAGGCAAGCGCTGATGAAGCCGTAGCCCAGACTCCCGCGCATACGACACCAGGCGTTACCGCGAGCAAGGTCGACGCCCCGGCCTGACGACACATAAACCTGGAACTCCGTGCGCGAATCGATCGCGATAGCCGGCTATGTCAGCACCCAAAGACCTGCAAACCATCCCTGACGAGCCGCCCGCATCCGGCAAGCCGGAAGGCGTCGAACAGACCTTCATCTCGCATCTGATCGAACTGCGTGCGCGTCTGCTGCGCGCGATTGCCTGTGTCGGCCTGGTGCTGTTGTGCATGATGCCCTTCCAGAATCATATCTACTCGTTTCTGGCCGCGCCGCTGCTGGCCAAGATGCCGGGTGGCAGCACCATGATCGCGACCGAGGTCGCGTCGTCTTTCTACGCGCCCTTCGTGCTGACCGCCTTTGCCGCGTTGTTTGTTTCCATCCCTTTCGTGTTCTATCAGGCCTGGTCTTTCGTCGCGCCGGGTCTCTATCTCAACGAACGTCGCCTGGCTTTGCCGCTGCTGGTGTCCAGCACGGCCTTGTTCTACATCGGCGTGGCGTTCTGCTATTACGTAGTGTTCCCACTTGCTTTCGGTTTCTTCACCACCACCGCGCCGGAAGGCGTGACGGTGATGACCGATATCAGTAAGTATCTCGACTTCGTGATCAAGATGTTCCTCGCTTTCGGCTCGGCTTTCGAGGTACCGGTCGCGACCTTCCTGGTGGTGCGCACCGGCATGATCTCGGCCGCTGAGCTGGCCGACAAGCGCCGTTATGTGGTCGTCGGCGCGTTCACCGCCGGTGCGATCCTGACGCCACCCGATGTGTTTTCGCAGTGCATGCTCTCGATTCCGATCTGGATGCTGTACGAGATCGGTCTCTTGTTCGCACGCTATTTCGTCAAGCCGGAAGAAGAAGCAGAAGCCGAGGACGCCGCCGACAACGAGCTGGTCTCAACGTCGGAAAAGCCATAGCACCACACTGACGAGGGCGCTGACCACGAGGCAGCTCACCCACGGAAAATAAAAGCGCGAATGCTCGCGCTCAATAGCAATGTCGCCCGGCAGTCGACCGAGCGGCAACTTCGACAGCCAAGGCCAAGCCAAGCCCACCGCCACTAACAGCAATCCGACGGTGATGAGCCAGCGAGCCATGACGACTTGTCAGCTCAGCGTGTCGACGCCTTGATCGGTGCCGATCAGCAGTACATCGGCCGGTCGCCGCGCGAACAGGCCGTTGGTCACCACGCCCGGAATATTGTTGATGGCCTCTTCCAGGGTCACTGGATTTTCGATGGTGAGATTGTGTACATCGAGGATCAGATTGCCGTTGTCGGTGATGAAGCCCGCGCGCCATTCGGGCGCACCACCGAGCTTGACCAGTTCGCGTGCGACGAAGCTACGCGCCATGGGGATGACCTCGATCGGCAGCGGAAAGCTACCGAGACGGCCGACCAGCTTGGAGTCGTCCATGATGCAGACAAACTTGGTGCTGGCCTGCGCGACAATTTTCTCGCGTGTCAGCGCGCCGCCGCCGCCCTTGATGAGATGGCGATGACGGGTGGCTTCGTCAGCGCCGTCGACGTAGAGCGGAATATCGCTGACCGCATTCAGCTCCAAAACCTGGATGCCATGCCGGCGCAGACGCGCGGCACTCGCCTCGGAACTCGCCACCGCGCCATTGATGCGCGCCTTGCGAGAGGCCAGCGCATCGATGAAGTAGTTGGCGGTGCTGCCGGTGCCGACACCGACGATGTCATCGTCTATCACATAGGCCAGTGCCGCTTCCGCCGCTGCCCGTTTCTTGTCGTCCTGCCCCGTCATGACTGTCCCAACCTTGTATAAAAATCGGCTTTGGAATGCGCAAATGTTATCTTAAGCCCATGCTCGATAATTATGTGAAGATGATCCTGCGCGCGCCGGTCTACGATGTCGCACGCGAAACGCCGCTCGATCTGGCGCCCGCTATTTCGCGCCGCCTCGGCAATCGCGTGTTGTTGAAACGCGAAGACATGCAGCCGGTGTTTTCCTACAAGATTCGCGGTGCCTATAACCTCATGGTCTCGTTGTCTAAGCAACAACTCGGTCAGGGCGTGATCACCGCGTCGGCCGGCAATCACGCGCAGGGCGTGGCGCTTGCGGCTCAGGTGCTGGGCACACGTGCGACGATAGTCATGCCGAAGACCACGCCCGAAATCAAAATCGAATCGGTGCGGCGTCTCGGTGCCGACATCATCCTGCACGGCAACACCTACGATGAAGCCAGCGATCACGCGCATAAGCTCGCCGACAGCCGCGCTCAGACCTATATCCCGCCCTTTGATCATCCGCTGGTAATCGCCGGCCAGGGCACGGTGGCGATGGAAATCCTGCGTCAGCATCCGCGCAATCTCGCTGCGATCTTCGTACCGGTAGGCGGTGGCGGCTTGATTGCCGGTGTGGCGGCTTATGTAAAAGCGCTGGCCCCCGAGATCCTGGTTATTGGCGTCGAGGCCGATGAAGCGGCCTGTATGAAGGCGGCGCTCGATGCCGGCGAACGGGTGGTGCTGGAGCGCATCGGTATCTTCGCTGACGGCGCGGCGGTGCGACAGGCGGGCGTCGAGACCTTCCGCATTGCGCGTGAACATGTCGACGAAGTGCTGACGGTGTCGATCGATGAGATCTGCGCGGCGGTCAAAGACATTTTCGAGGACACCCGCGCCATTGCTGAACCGGCCGGCGCGCTGGCGCTGGCCGGGCTCAAGCAATACGTCCAACGGGAAGGCACGCGCGACCAGGACTTGGTCGCGATCCTGAGCGGCGCCAATGTCAATTTCGACCGGCTGCGCCATATCGCTGAACTGGCCGAACTCGGCGAGCGCCGCGAAGTATTGATCGGCGCGACCATCCCCGAGCGACCCGGCAGTTTCCGTGAGTTCTGTCACGCGCTTGGCCCGCGTCTGATTACCGAATTCAACTACCGCTATTGCGACGATGCGCAGGCCACGGTGTTCGCCGGTGTGCAGGTGCGCGAGCGTGACACCGAGCGTCGTGTCTTGATCGATAACCTGCGCGAGAAGGGCTATCAGCCCATCGATATGACCGACGACGATGTCGCCAAGATGCACGTGCGCTTCATGGTCGGTGGCCATGGTGGCAGCGTGACGGACGAACGTTTATTGCGCTTCGAATTTCCGGAACGGCCCGGCGCTTTGCTGCGTTTCCTCTCCCACATCGGCGAGCGCTGGAACATCAGTCTCTTTCACTATCGCAATCACGGTGCGGCCTACGGGCGCGTGTTGATGGGCATCCAGGTACCGGATGCCGACTACGCAGCCTTTGAGGCCGTCATTCGTGAGCTCGATATGCGCTTCGAGGACGAGACCGACAATCCCGCCTATCGGCTGTTCCTGAAATGAGTGCGGCGCTGCGCGAAGCCCTGTGCGCGGCAAGCCTGACCCTCGAACGCGTTGGTCTGAACTGTGGCACGGCCGGTAATCTGAGTGCGCGCATCGATGACGGTTTTCTGGTCACGCCGAGTGGAGTCAAACCTGCGGCGCTGACGTCGAAGGCCATTGTCGCCATGCGCCTCGACGGCTCGCTAACCGATCCGCGTCAGCAACCCTCCAGCGAATGGCGCTTTCACCGCGACATCTATGTCGCACGCGCCGACGCTGGTGCGGTGGTGCATGTGCATTCGCCCTACGCCACCGCCCTCGCCTGTCAGCGGCGCGACATTCCCGGCTTTCATTACATGATTGCCAAGGCCGGTGGTGATTCGATTCGCTGCGGGGATTACGCGACTTTCGGCACGCAAGAGCTGTCCGACGCCGCGCTCGTCGCACTCGTTGACCGCCGCGCCTGTCTGCTCGCTAACCATGGCATGATCGCGCTCGGTGCGACTGTCGATCGCGCTGTTGATCTGACCCGCGAAGTCGAAGAGCTTGCCAAGCAGTACGCGCTGGCGCTCATGTGTGGCGAGCCTGTGCTGTTGAGCGCGGCTGAGATGCGTGACGCCCTGCAACGATTCAAGACCTATGGAGCCCGCAATGGCCAAGAGCAAGCAAGCCCCGACGGCGGTTGAGGAATTCCGTCAGCGCCCGCTGTTCCATCTCGCCTTTCGCGTCACTAACCTGGCAGCGACGCGCAATTTTTATGTCGATGTGTTGGGTTGCCGGGTCGGCCGCAGCAGTGAGAGCTGGATAGATTTCGATTTTTTCGGCTATCAGATCACAGCCCATTGCCTGGGCAAGGATATGCCGACATCGACCAACGAAGTCGACGGCCACGATATCCCGATTCCGCACTTCGGCCTCATCATGAGCTGGGAAGACTGGCACCGCGCGGTCGACCATATGAACTACATCGGCGTCACGTTCCGCGTGCCGCCGCATATCCGCTTCAAGGACAAGCCCGGCGAACAGGCGACCTTCTTCCTCGAAGATCCGTCGGGCAATTGCCTGGAGTTCAAAGCCTTCAAGAGCATCGAAGACGTATTTGCGACCACGCGCTGAGCGCGGCTGCCTCAGGTGTTAAAGAACAATTCCTGCAAACGTGCGCCCGGATCCTCGGCGCGCATGAAAGCTTCGCCGACCAGAAAAGCGTTGACCGCGTGATCGCGTAGCCGTCGCACGTCCTCGGTGGTGTGGATACCCGATTCCGTCACCACCAAGCGATCGCTGGGGATGTCCTTCAACAGGCTAATCGTGGTGTGGATGTCGGTGACGAAGCGTTTCAGATCGCGGTTGTTGATGCCGATCATGGGAGTGGGCAGACGCAATGCGCGTTCCAGTTCGGTGTGGGAGTGGACTTCCGTCAGCACATCCAATCCATAGTCCTGCGCGGTGCGCGCCAGCTCGTCCATTTGCCCGTCTTCGAGGCAGGCCACGATCAACAGTATGCAGTCGGCGCCGAGCGCACGCGCTTCGACGATTTGATACGGATCGATCATGAAATCCTTGCGGATGACTGGCAGCGTGCAGGCTGCACGCGCGGCTTTGAGATGCGCGTCGCTGCCCTGAAAGAAACGCTCGTCGGTCAGCACTGAGAGACAGGCTGCGCCGCCCTGCATATAGCTCGCCGCGATGGCTGCCGGGTCGTAATGTTCGCGTATCACACCCTTGCTCGGCGAAGCCTTCTTGCACTCGGCGATCACGCCGGCCAGACCGGCGTGCGTCTTGGTCATCAGCGCGTTAAAGAAGCCGCGTGTGGGGGAGGCCGCACGTGCCGCATTGTCAAGCTCGGCCAGTGAACGTAGCGCCTTGCGCGCCGCCACCTCGGTTTTCTTGTGCGCCACGATGTCAGTCAGGATGTCGCTCATGGGCGGCCCACTCGTTCAGTGTTTCGGATAAGTCTGGGTGTGTGCGATGAAACGCGCGAAGCAGTCGCGCGCCGCACCGCTCGCCAGCACTTCCCGCGCGCGGGAAAGACCAGCGACGAGATCGGATGCGAGACCGGCGAGGTAGATGGCGGCGCCCGCGTTCAGCGCGACGATGTCGTGCGCCGCGCCCGGCTCGTTGTCATACACCGCGCGGATATGCGCGAGACTCGCTTGCGGATCTTTCGCGGCGAGACTCGTGAGCGGCTGAAAGGGAATGCCGAGCTCACGCGGGTCGATGACGAAGCTCCTCACTTCGCCATCGTGCAGCTCCGCCGCATGGGTCAGCGCACCGATACTGATCTCGTCCATGCCGTCCTCGGCGCACACCACCATGGCACGCGCCACGCCGAGGCGGCGCAGGACTTCCGCCGCGCGCATCACCCACGATACATCGTAGACGCCCATCAACTGCACCGAGGCATTGGCCGGATTGGTCAGCGGACCCAGCACATTGAACAAGGTGCGCGTGCCGAGTTCGCGGCGCGGCACGGCGGCATGGCGCGTAGCACCGTGATGGCTGGGCGCAAACATGAAACCGACGCCGACCTGGCGCACACAGTCCGCCACTTGCGCCGGCGAGAGATCGATGCGCGCCCCAGCCGCTTCCAGCACGTCGGCGCTGCCACTCGCGCCCGAGGCGGCGCGGTTGCCGTGTTTAGCGATATGGCCACCGGCGGCGGCGGTGACGAAGGCGGCGGCGGTCGAGATATTGAAAGTGCCGATGCCATCGCCGCCGGTACCGCAAGTGTCGATCAAGGGCGTGATGTCGACTTCGACATGCTGCGCCAGTTCACGCATGACACTTGCGGCGGCGGCAATCTCATCGATGGTCTCGCCCTTCATGCGCAGCGCGATCAAGAGCCCGGCGATCTGCGCTTGTGTCGCGTCGCCACTCATGATGGTGCGCATCACGCTCTGCATGTCGTTAAAAGACAGGTCGTGTTTGTCGACCACGCGACGGATGGCGGCCTGGATTTCCATGCCGGCCTCAGGCGCTCTGGCGGCTGAGCTTGAAGAAGTTTTCCAGCAGCTGGTGCCCGTGGGCGGTCAAGATGGACTCGGGATGGAACTGCACGCCATGCACCGGTAGCGTCTTATGTTGCAGGCCCATGATCTCGTCGAAGCCGCCATGCTCATCTTCGGTCCAAGCAGTGATGTCGAGGCAGTCCGGCAAGCTCGCGCGCTCTGCCACCAGCGAGTGGTAGCGCGTTGCGGTAAAGGGGTTCTCGAGATCCTTGAACACACTGGTGCCGTGATGATGGATGGGCGAGGTCTTGCCATGCATCACGCGCTTGGCGTGGACGACGCGTCCAC
>JAYWAC010000050.1:0-2660 GCA_043782755.1 Pseudomonadota bacterium
AGAGCGCCTCAACCTGGGTGGTCGCAGTCTGGTGTTGGAAGCAGTCGCGCTGGCACATACCGATACCGATATGACGGAGCTGGACGAACAGACCCAGACTTTATTCAGCGGCGATCTATTGTTCCGCGAACGCTTGCCGGTACTCGATGGCAGTTTGAAAGGCTGGTTGGCATGGCTGGGCGTCGCGACCGCCAAACATTACGCACACGTGGTGCCTGGCCATGGTTCGCTGGATGAGGCATGGCCGGCCGGAGCCGCAGCGGAGCGACGCTATTTCGATGTCTTGCTGACCGAGACCCGCGCGGCGATCGCGAAGGGCGTGTTCATCGAAGACGCCCAGGACAACGTGGCCAATGCCGAGCGTGCCCACTGGCTGCTCACCGAGCGCGCCCATCCGCGCAATGTCAGCCGCGCGTTTCGCGAACTGGAATGGGAGTAAGGATGTAAGGCGCGGCGATGGCGCGTGCCTGTTCGATTTCGCGTGTTATCCAGTCAGCATCGCGCCCGAGTTCGGCGGCCATGATGGCGGCCACACGCGGCGCGATGTCGGCCGCCGCGCGCGCGTCGATGAACAGCGCGCGAGTGTGGTAGGCGAGCGCATCGGCGACGCTCATGGCCATTTCGTTGCGCGCCGCCCAGGCGAAATGGGCGCCGGTGTAAGGCAGGGATTCGTGCAGCGTGGCAGCGAGGGCCGGTAGTTCGGCGGCCAGCTGGGCGATACCGCGCCCTGGAAATCCGACCGCATCCACACCGCCGCGTTGCGGATCCAGCGATAGCAGTGCGAGTTCGCGCGTGCTGGCGTTGGACGCGCGTAAACCGGTGCCTTGCAGCGCCACGTCGATAGTTTGCTCGGCCACATGTCGATAGGTCGTCCACTTGCCGCCACTCACCGTCACCAGGCCACAAGCATCGACCGTGATCGCGTGTTCGCGTGAGACCCTCGACGAGCGGCCGCTGCCGGGTGCCGCCGCCAACGGTCGTATACCGGCGAAGCTGCTCAAGACATCGGCGCGACTCGGCGCGCGATGCAGGTGACGCGCGGTGACGGCGAGGATCATGTCGATCTCTTCGCGCCGTGGCAGCGGTGGATAGTCAAGCTTGTTGAGCGCGGTGTCGGTGGTGCCGAGCAAGACCTGCCCATGCCAGGGGATGACGAACATCACGCGGCCATCGGGTGTGCGCGGCATGACCAGCGCGTGGTCGGCAGTGTAGAAACGCCGCGGTATCACCAGGTGGCTGCCTTGACTCGGCAGGATCACGGCTTCGATGGCGGGATCGGCGAGGCGGCGCACGGCATCGTCGTACACCCCGCTCGCATTGATGATGACTCGCGCCTCGAATTCGTAGGAACGACCGCTCGAGACATCGGTGGCGCCCACAGCACGCACCTGACCGCGTGCATTCTTGGTCAGCGTCTCGACCTGCATGTGATTGAGCAAGGTCGCGCCACGCGCCGCAGCGCTGTGCAGTATCGCTTGCAGCAAGCGGGTGTCATCGAACTGCGCGTCGGTATAGAGCACACCACCGGCGAGCGGTGCGCGCCCCAGTTGTGGGATCAGACGGCGGGTCTCGGTGGTGTCGAGCAGACGACTCGCGGCAAGCTTGTTGTCACCGGCCAGCCAGTCATAGAGCTTGATGCCGGCCGCATATTTATACAGATCGAAACGATTGCTGGCGGGGATCACGAAGGGCAGCGGTTTGACCAAACCTGGCGCGTTACGCAGCAGATGTGCGCGTTCGCGCGCTGCTTCACGCACCAGGCCGAACTGTGCGAGGGCGAGATAACGAATGCCACCGTGGATGAGTTTGCTGCTGCGTGAAGAGGTGCCCGCGCCAAACGCGGCGCGTTCCAACAGCAGCACTTCGAGACCGCGGTTGGCGCAGTCGAGGGCAATGCCCGCACCGTTAGCGCCGCCACCGATGATGATGACGTCATAGGGTGAACGCCGCGCGCTCGCCGAGTTGAGAAAAGCTGCGCGTTGCATGGTTTAGCGTGCCCAGCCGCGCGCGCGTTCGATGGCGCGTTGCCAATCGTTGCGACGGCTGGCGATGAGTTCAGAATCGACTTGCGGCGTGAAGCGCGCGGCGGCCTGCCAGGCACTGTGCAGTGCCGTGCGATCGCGATAGAGGCCGACGCCCAGCGCGGCGAGTTGCGCGGCGCCATAGGCGGTGGATTCCTGCTGATGCGGTCGCACGATGTTTATACCCAGCGTATCGGCTTGGGTCTGCATGAGGAGATCATTGGCGCTGGCGCCACCATCGACGCGTAGTTCAGTGAGTGATAGCCCGGCATCGGCCATCATCGCCTGGCCGACATCGGCGACCTGCCACGCAATCGCATCGAGCGCGGCGCGTGCGATATGCGCGCGAGTGGTGCCGCGTGTCATGCCGATCAGAAGCGCACGGGCGTGGGCATCCCAATGGGGCGCACCGAGACCGGTGAAGGCGGGCACCAGCACCACGCCATCGCTGTCATCGACGCTCGCCGCCAGGGCTTCGATATCGGATGAGTACGCGATGATGCCGAGCCCGTCGCGCAGCCATTGCACGATCGCACCGCCCATGAACACGCTGCCTTCAAGCGCATAGTCGGTGACGCCACCAATACGCGATGCGACCGTGGTCAACAGGCCGCGCGTGGAGCGGGCAAGCTGGGCGCC
>JAYWAC010000051.1:0-2632 GCA_043782755.1 Pseudomonadota bacterium
CCGAGCTTGCCCTTGTGGGTCAGACTTCAGTCTGACATTCATGGGTTGCCGAGTTTATCGGGTCTGCGCGAGTGTCAGACTGAAGTCTGACCCACAAACGACTAGAGAGGTAGCGTGCGAGAGGTGTAGTAGTAAGCAGATAGAAAGCCCGCAGAGAATCCACCCCTCCCGCTTTTGTCAGGTCATCTTCAGACCTACACCCAATTCATTCGCATCTATAGCGGATATTACTCAAGCGCTATGATGCCCCCTCCTCACTCAATCATCAGGAGCACAACATGATCGGCATCGTCGCCACCATCAAGACCAAGCCCGGCCAAGGCGCTGCCTTTGAGCAAGTCGCCAGCGCGCTGGCACGGGAAGTCAACGCCAACGAAACGGGCTGCCTGCTGTACGTGCTGTTTCGTGGCGACGAAGCGGACACCTATGTGTTCATGGAACGCTACACGGACGAAGCCGCAGTCGAAGCCCATCGCGCCGCACCGCATTTCAAGGAATACGGCCGCAAGATGGGTGAATTCATGGACGGCCGGCCGCAGGTGCAGCGCCTGCGCGAGGTCTGAGACGCGTTCTTGGCCGCCGTCGCATCACACACACATCACAGGGGACACCATGGCTATCTCATTTGCCGAAATCAAACAGCGCTACGAACAAGAGCGTCGTGCGCAGAAGCGCCCGACTACCCTTGACGATCTGCCCTTCACCTATGAAGCGATCACGCCGGAGTGGCTGACTGTCGTGCTGGCGCGCGATCACGCCGGCGCAGCCGTGGTGTCCCACACTTTGGGCCCGGTCGATGACGGCACTTCCAACCGTCGGCGCATCGCCATCGAATGGAATGGCGCCGGCCAGGCGGCGCGTCTACCCGAGCGACTGTTCTGCAAGGGCACCTTGAGTCTCGAAAGCCGTTACATGCTTGGCATGAACGAAGGCGTGCAGGCGGAAGTGAATTTCTACAACCTGGTACGCCCGAGCTTGCCAGTCATTGCACCGACGGCATTATTTGCGCGTTTCGACGCGGCGACCTTGAACTCCATCATCATGATGCGCGACATGCAGGACGAGGTGGATTTCTGCCGACTCGATACCGATTTGAGTGTCGAGCACGCGCAAAGCCAGATGCGTTTGTTCGCCACACTGCACAGTCGCTATTACCAGAGCCCGGCACTCGACACCACGCTCGCGCCCTTCTCATTGTGGGAAGATTTCTTCACCATCACCTGCGAGGACGCCGGCTTCACCGACGCCTGTATTCGCGGCTTCACCATGGCTGAAGAAGTGATACCGGCACGTTTGTTCAAACGCGAAGCGGAAGTCTGGCCGGCGACCCTGCGTTGCACTGAGCTGCACAAGACCATGCCACGCGGCCTCAATCATTCCGATGTGCATCTCAAGAACTGGTACATCACACCGCAAGGCGAGATGGGCATCAATGACTGGCAGAACGCTGCCAAAGGCAATGGTGGCCGCGATCTCGCCTACTGCATCGCCACCAGTCTGTCGGTCGACAAGCGTCGTCTGTGGGAACGGGATCTGATCAAGTACTACTGCGAGGAATTCTCTCGCGCTGGCGGTCCGAAGCTTGATTTCGATCTAACCTTCCTGCGCTATCGCCAACAGATGTTCGCCGCGCTCGCTTGGTGGACCGGCACCCTCGGCCAACCACCGGATGCGCCGGCCATGCAACCGGCCGAGACCTCGCTGGAATTCATCAAGCGCATGGCGGTAGCGCTCGATGATCTGGATTGCTTGGATAGCGTTTGAGTGTTTTTTTGTCCCTCTCCTTGCCTGTGGGGAGAGGGAACGTCGGATCGCTCTGAAATGAATGCGCGAATTCATTCGCACATTCGAACTGTGCCTCTCACGTCCCGTATTCTTCGCCAGAAATCCACGGTCTCTTCCGCCGCCTGCGCCGCCGCGCCGATATCCGCAGCTGTCACCACCGCAGCAAACGGCCGCTGATCTTCCAGCATCCCAAGTTCATGCAGATACTGCGGCACATAGCCCGATATCAAGATGCGCCAGTCGAGCGGTACACGACGGCCGGCGGCGCGCAGTATGCGCACCACTTCGGTAGTGCAATTGCGCAGCAAGGTGTTATAGAACCTCGGCCGACGAGCCAGTGAGTTCATCTGCTCGACATACAAACCCAACAGCGTGCGGCGCATCTGCGGCGTCGACTTCAAGCGATAACGCGCGACCTGCTCGCCACGCACATTGGTCCGCACCCTGATCACATCCCGTTCATCGGCGGCGATCAGAATCAACTCATAGGACTTCATGAAGCCCGCCAGTATCGACCAGCGTTCACGGATCTCGCGACGCGTCTCGATCGAGAAGGCGAGTGGCGGCAGATCGGTAAACACGAAGCTCACAATCAGATGGGCGACACGCGGGTCACCCCAGCTGCAGGCGAACAGATCAACCGCCGCCAGATGACCCAAGGGGTAGCGCCGCACTTCCCAGCGCGGCACGCAATCGCCCTTACCCAGCCATTCGAAATTACGCAGGTCGCGCACGATGAGATCGTCGTCGGCCATTTCGGCGGTAGCCTGACGCGCATTCTCCACCACCCAGTCGCGCGCAATGGAGGCATGTATTGAATCCCACCACAAGGTCCAGCCCAGTATCG
>JAYWAC010000052.1:0-18321 GCA_043782755.1 Pseudomonadota bacterium
CCTGCAGAGCCTGTTCCACGAATAAAGTGTCTTCGTGCATGCTGAACACCAGCACGCGCGCATCGCTCTGACGCGAAACGATGCGGCGGATGGCCTCGATGCCGCCGATACCCGGCATGCTGAGATCCATGATGACGACGTCCGGCGCGTGTTCGATGAACTGCCGACAGGCCGCTTCACCGCTTTCGGCTTCGGCGATCACGCGCAGGTCGCCCTGATTCTCAAGCAAGGTCTTAAAACCGGCACGGACCACCGCGTGATCGTCTACCAGCAGGATGCGCATCGGATTAGCCACTCTGATTCTCCTTTTCGCGCAGCATGGCGAGCGGCAGGCGCGCACGCAAGCGCAGCCCCGCGCCCGGCAAGGTGTCCAAGCTTACGCGTCCGCCGAGGGCTTCGGCCCGTTCCTGTATGCCGACCAGACCTAAGCCACGGCGTTGTTCGCCGACGACAAAGCCGCGCCCGTTGTCGGTCACGCATAGCTCAAGCGTCGCCGCGTCATCCGTCGCGCTGGCCAGGCACAATTCGATACTGGCCTCGCTGGCGGCGGCGTGGCGCGCGATATTGGTCAGCGCCTCCTGCACAATGCGATACACGCCGGTCCGCGCAGCAGCATTCAATACCGGCAAGGCGCGGCTCGCGCTGAAACGACAGAAGCAATCCTCATGGTGGCTATTCCAATCGTCGACCATCGCCTCGATCGCCGCCACCAATCCCAGTTCGTCCAACACCACCGGATGCAGTCGCGCCATCATGCGCCGCACCCGCGCATAGATATCGCTCGACACGTCGGTGATGATCGCGGCGCGTTCAGCGAGGGCCGCGTCGCTGAACTCCAGGCGTTCGCGTATCGAGACCGCCAGCGCCTTGATGGCGGTGATCGACTGGCCCATCTCGTCGTGCAGTTCATGGGCGAGATGGCGCCGTTCCTGTTCCTGGATCTCGAGGGAGCGCTGCGTGAGCACGAGGTTGTCGGCGTGGCTGTGCGCGAGCGCCGCCGCCATATGGTTATAACGTGCGGTAATGGCGTCGATGTCAGCCAGACCAATGGCCGGCACGCGCGTCGCGAACTGACCACGCTGTATGCCTTCCAAGGCCCGTTCGAGATCGGACAAGGGCCGCAGCGCGCGGCCGAGAAACAGAAAGACCAACACAATCGCGCCCGCGCACATCACCAACAACACCGCCATGGTGGTCCGCGTTTCGCGCCAGGCTTCGGCGATTTCATCATCGGGATCGGCCTCGATCATGATGCGGCCATGGTCGTAGGACACCTTGTGCACAAGAGCGGTGGGCGCGGGCCGCAGCAGCGCGGCGAACCAGGGCGGCGCGCCATCGGCGTGGTTGCGTGAGCGCTGGGGCGCAACGGCTTCGGCACCGTCCGTCACCACTTCAAAACGCAGATGACGAATCGCGGCATCGCGGGTGAGACGTGCGGCGAGTTCGGTCAATTGCATTTCATTGACGGTGCTGTGCGGCGCACCGACCATGCCCTGTAGCAAGGTCGTGGCGAGATCGCTCGATGCATTCAATTCATCGAGCACCGCCTGCCGCACGTCGGCCAGCAGATAAGCAAAACCGACCGCCAGGGTCGCGGCGAAGATCAGCGACAACAGCAAGGTCAGACGAACCCGCAGATCCATGGCGCGGCAAACGACGACGCGTGCGGCGATCAGCCGCGCACCTCAGTGATCCGGCTGCGCTGTGTGCTTGGCGTAGGCCGCCTGCTGCGTGCTGGTCGCTTCCTGCTGATGCTTGTCCTTCCACTCGCTGTAGGGCATGCCATAGACCTGCTCGCGGGCCTGTTCGTAGTCCATGGTCACGCCACGCGTCTCGGCCTCGGCGCGATACCACTTGGCGAGACAGTTGCGACAGAAACCGGCGAGGTTCATGAGATCGATGTTCTGCACTTCGGTATGTTCGCGCAAATAGTCGCGCAGGCGCCGGAACGCGGCCGCTTCGATTTCGAGTTCAGTATGTGTGTCCATAATCGTTCACCTGGCTAGTGCGGAATGGAAAGAGATCGCAAGCCGCGCGGCTTGCGCGGCGGGGTGGCGACCATTATAACGATCAGTGTGGACCTGCCGGAGCCTGCGCTTGTCATGGACCCATCATCGACGACACGCATCGTGGTGGTGGGCGGCGGCGCGGGCGGACTAGAACTCGCGACCCACCTCGGCCAGCGCTACGCCCGCGACTCGTCAGTCAGCGTGACCCTGGTCGACCGTGGCTACACTCACCTATGGAAGCCCCTGTTGCACGAAGTGGCGGCCGGCATCTTGAATTCCAGCAACGACGAACTCTCCTACCTCGCCCAAGCCCACTGGCATCATTTCGAATTCCGACTCGGCGCCCTGCTCGCTATCGACCGCCGTGCCAAGACCGTCACCATCGCCGCTTCCCACGCTAGCGATGGCCACGAATACATCCCCGAACGCGTGCTGCCCTATACCTATCTGGTGCTGGCCATCGGCAGCGTGACCGTGGATAGCCGTAAACCCGACACGAGCCAGACCGTATGCAGCGGGCCCGACATTGGTCTATGCGCGGCCGGCCCCAGCTTTTCGGGCTACATACATTTCGATGCTGCGTCGCTCACAGGCACCATGGTGGCGATGTCAATTTTTCTCAGCGAGTACCCGGGCTACTCCTTGCAACTGAGCGAAGGCATAGGGAATTCGCCATTGAGCGCGGTGCCTGTCCCTGGTCCTGTCTGGCTGTTGAGTACGGCATTAGCTGGCCTGGGTCTGCTGCGTCGACCTCACGCCAAAAAAGAAGGGGGCTTGCGCCCCCTTCCCGGAATCCATTGAACTTTACTTCTTCACGCAGGCTTTCGTTGCTGAGTTCCACTTTTCGCCGTCTTTACATTTGTGCTTTTCGCCCGCCGATGCACCTAAGCTCACCAACAGCAGCCCGCACAACAGAGCGCCCGCAATCGATTTCAAATTGACTTTCATACTTTCAACTCCCGAAAGATGTGATCCACTAACAACCATCAAACAGTTCCCGATAGGAACTTGTTGATGGACATTTTCCCGCATGAAAGTTCTACGCTTGTCACGTCAATTGCGCAAGACACCAATAATTCTGATACGGATCATCTTGACGAGCCCCTGGTTCACTCGCCTCCCATTACATCGAACCAGTGATTACGCTTCTCACCGGCGTCCTGCGTGGATAGACCGTGGACGGTGCCGTGATTTGCGTAACTGACCGACAGATTCCCACCTGGATGTCGTCGTCACACGCTACCCCGCCGGAACCTACGCTATAGTTCGAAACACGCACCGCGCAGTGTTACTTCAATTGCCATAACGAGGACGTCATGAGCAAAGTCACCCGCACATTCCCCTCCCTCAAGATCGACATGGCTACCGGACAGCGGCTCGCTTTGCTAGTGCTGGCGGGCAGCAGTCATGGCGTCCTGGCGGCAAGTGATTGCCTGCTCGACCCCGGTAACCCCAACCCCATAGCACGGCTCGACCCCTACTTCGTGCAAATGTCTTTCGTCGGCGGTATCGACGCCAGCAACTCCGGGCCGCAGTTGCATGACAGCAGCACGTCCTGCTCGGGCCAAGCCGGGTTCGCCAATGGCATTAGCAAGGATGCACCCGACAAGAACGGGTCGCTTTCCGTCTCTTTTCGCGCCGGCATCGACGCTGGCTTGAACGTCACAGCGGATGCCAGCGGAAGTCTGACCGCCGCTGGCAGTGGCGAGCTCATCGTCCACAATCGGCTCGAACAACCGACTTTTTCCGATATCGCGCCAGCCGGCACGCCCTTACACGGCCATTTCGCTTTCATAATCGAAGGGACCAATCTCATCGAGCAGACCAATCTTGTATTCATCGAAAGCCTGCTCGAGATGGACGTGTCAGTGACCTCAACCAGCAGCCCGACGGCGTGGACTGCGGATGCGACCGGCCTGCACCACAGTGCCGAGATTGCCTTCTTTCCACCGGGTCCGGCGGAATTTCGCCGCATTGAAATCGATCTGCTCGGAACCGTGATCGCTGGAGAAACGATCGACACCGAGATGCATATCTTCGATACCGTGCGCGTCAGTGGCACCAATGCCAGCAGTGATCGTGGCAAGGGCGCTGGCACGCTCTCGCAAAATTTCTCATCGACTTTCGCCTACGACTTTATTCCGGATAATCCCGCCATCACGGCCAAGTGGGCGAGTGATCCCTATTTCGGCGGCGCGCAGCCGACCATCAACACCGTGCCCTTGCCCGCGTCATTCCCCCTCCTGCTTGGCGCGTTGTTCATTGGCATGCAACGACGACGCGCAGGCGTGGAGCGCTTACAGAGGGGATAGCGCAACGCCGAATATGAAGAGAGCTTGAGAGAAAAGCCTCAGGCTCATCAGTTCACAGATGACCCTCGTTGGCTCAACGTCCGTGGTTGCGTACCAACGGCAATACCATCGCGAACTTGGCGACTCGTTCGGGCACTGCGCGTCTCAAGCTGCATTGAGCACAACTGTCAGCAACACTACCGAGTGTTCGCGGTCCGCCGGTAGAACGGGAAATAACGCGCGACGGCAAGATTGCTACCGAATACCGAAAAATGTCCGGCGTCGCCAACCATGAACTGTCCTTGTCGGCGATAAGCGCAATCCTTTTCCGCGCATAGATAGCGCAACGGATCGATGAACACCTGTGGCGGCAAGGCGTCATGTAATTTGCTGTTGATTGAGCGTTTGAAGCTGAGTGGCGCCGAGCCTTCAGCCGCGTCGGCGGTGAGCTTGGATTGCGCAAACAGGATCTGCGCATCGTTATAGAAGGCCGGCGACTGCCCGACCACGTAGACCTGCATGCCTAGCCCCTGCAGGCGTTTGACCGTTGCGGCGACGTCAGCGGGGCCTACTCCGCGCTTCAACAACGATTCCCAGCGACCAGCCATGATGACCGCCGTGACATGAAACTTTTCGATCAGTCGTGGAATCTGCTCGTTGAATTCACGGCAATGGGGACGCGTCGCAGTGTAATAGCCGAAAATCGGCGGGCATGCCGAGGCCGTGTATTGCAGCATGTCGATATCGAACTGCTGCGCCTGATCGGTAATGCCGGGCGCATAGTGTGCCGCGTAGGAATCGCCCCATAGAAGCACCGTGCCTCGCCCCCCCCCGTGGGCCAGGTAACAGTCCTTGCCGCGCCACTCGCGATAGGTCTGATCTTCGTCGAGGAAACAGCTGCGTTCGTTGAAGCGCTCCTTACCCGGAATCTCCTGCCAGGAGAAGGCCGGATACCTGGCCGGGAAACCCTTGGACGAGACGCCCGCCAAGCCGACGGTGCTCGCCAGTACAATAGCGATGGCGGTCGCCGAGAAAATGAACTTCGTGGTGAACAACTGCGTACGTCGGCGCACTGGAGTTTCGACGAACCGCCACGAAAACCATGCCGCAATGAATGCGCCAGCGAGCACCGCAGCGGTCTCACCGTCAGTGAGTTCGCGCGCTGCATGGTATTTAGCCAAGGCCAACAGCGGCCAATGCCACAGGTAGAGTGAATAGGAGAGCGTGCCGACCACCACCAGCGGTGGAAGCTTTAACAAGCGACTGACCGTCGAACCCTCGCTAGCACCGGCAAGTATGACGGCCGCCGCGCCCACACAGGGATAGAGCGCATTCCAACCCGGAAACGGGCTTTCCTCTGATAAACCGACAATCGCGTAGCCGATCATCGCCGCACCAGCGAGACCAATCCACTCGCGCCATGCCCTGGGAATGCTTTGTTCGCGGATCCCGAGAGACACGAGCGCGCCGCTGCACAGTTCCCAGAAGCGACTCGGTAGCAAGTAGAAATTGGCGGTCGGTGCATGGCTCAGGCCCCACACGGCAATAGCAAAAGACACTAAGGAAAAGACCATCAGCGGCGCACCGAATCGCGCGCGTCCCCAGCGTCCGATGGCATAGAGAAGCACTGGCATGACGATGTAGAACTGCTCTTCGACACCCAGCGACCAGGTATGCAATAGCGGTTTGAATTCGGACGCACCATCGAAATAACTGGCGCTGCGCCAGAAGTAGATATTCGATGAAAACAAGGCGGCGGCGAGCAGGCTGCGACAAAAGCTTTCCATATCCGGAGGCAACAGGATCCAGCTGGCGAGCCCACTGACGCCGATCAAGAGGAAGAACAATGCGGGCAATATGCGACGACAGCGTCGCTCATAGAAGCGCAGCAGCGAGAACTGCCCAGCCTGGATCTCGTTCGCGATCAGGGTGCAGATCAAATAGCCCGAAATGACGAAGAAGATGTCTACCCCGACGAAGCCGCCGGACATGCCAGGGATGTGAGCGTGAAAGAGCACCACCGGCAGTACGGCGAGGGCGCGCAGGCCGTCGATATCGGCACGGTACTTAATCACTCTCGGACTCCGGTTATGCCGCCAAGCGGTTCTAACGATGAATACTCTGTAAAAAAACCGCTGCGCGCGCTGCGCATGAAATCATCGTCGGCAAGTGCGGCAATTTGCCAGGAAGCGGTCACAATTCGACAGCGCCGGTGTGGATGGCGTTTGACCGTTGTGGCGAGCTATTCCAGTACTGAGTGGCTTATTGTCGGAAAAAACACACAATCTGATCCCATTTATAGCCGCACTAACGCACCACAGTGATAGGTAAAGACTCGACTCGCAAGACTCGGACTCGCAGATAACAAAGCCCCTCGCAACGCGGTTTTGAATACTGCTCGAAATGTGCTGGTGCCAAACCGATGTGCCGCATAACTGTGATCAAAAATTTGCATGGCAGCGACGTTCAATTCAGAAGTTTCCAAAAGCAATTGAAAAGATTCCGGCGTATAGGCGTTGATGTGTCCAATATCCAGACTTCTCTGTAGCTCAGCGTGACTGGTACGCAGATGGAGTTCACAAGGAACTTCAATGTAGATCCAGCGCTTCGCCACACGCGCCATTTCCGTTAGCATTTTCCGTGGTTCAGGGACATGTTCGATCACATGACTGGCATACACGAAGTCGAACGAGTGATTCTCGAAAGGCAGGATCGCGCCGTCGAATTGGACCAGGTCGAGATTGGCTGCCGAAGGGTCCGTATGCTTGGTTGGATCCGCCAAATCAACGCCAACATGCCTCGACCCGATACCCCGACCTGCCAGAGCAGACAGCACCGAACCCGTGCCGCAACCAACTTCAAGCACCGTTCCAATCTGCACATCACCAATAAGAGTTGCGATGTTGCGAGCTTTATCCGCCGCACCTAGCCGACGCCAAAGGAGTCCTCGCTTGTCGTAGGTCCCATCATAGTGTTCGTTGTACTTGGGAACTCGAAAGGACGGTGGTTTCACGAATGTTCCCTATTTTTTATTTGGCCCTAATCCCAGGTATGGAGACTGGAAAAGGTCGAGCCACTAGCAACCGCGAAAATTTGTCTGGGCTGACGCAGCAAGCTCCCCTAGCTTCTTAATCTTCGAACTTACCGCCGCCCCCAAAAAAGAATTGAAATGCTGCCTCCCACCAAAAATAGACGCGACTAGCAGACTATCTGCTTTAGCGTCCCCTCAGCTCTCCTCACCACCCAGCCCGTACTTATCCATGCGATAACGCATCGCCATACGCGTGATGCCGAGCCGACGGGCCGCTTCCGAGACATTGCCGCCGCTGCCTTTCAAGGCGCGCGCGAGCATGGTCTTTTCGAGTTCTTCAAGGGTCATGTCTTCCAGTGCCGGTGCGGGTACGGCGCTTGCACAGCCGAGACCATCGGCCAAGGCCAGCGCGGTCTCGTCGATCAGGCCGCCACCCGACAGCAATACCGCGCGTTCGATCACGTGGCTCAACTCGCGCACATTGCCTGGCCAATCATAGGCACACAGTCTTTGCACCACTGGCGCTGACAGTCGCGCGCCGAGTGCACCATAACGACGTGCAATGTCGACGAGGAAATGCTCGGCCAGCAAACGGATGTCCTCGCCACGCGCACGCAGTGGCGGCAGGTCAAGCGTCAGCACTTTTAAGCGGAAATAAAGATCGGCACGCAAGGCGCCGCTCGCGACCATGTCTGCCACTGGACGGTTGGTGGCGGCGATGAACCAGGCCTGGATGCGGTGTTCCTGGCTGCTACCGATGCGCCGCAAGCTGCGTCGTTCCAGCACCGCCAGCAGCTTGGCCTGTAACTCCAGCGGCAGCTCGCCGATTTCGTCGAGGAACACCACGCCGTCCTCGGCCGCTTCGATGAGACCGGTGCGTTCGGCGAGCGCATGGGTAAACGCGCCTTTCACATGGCCGAACAGTTCGGCCTCGATCAGATCCTTGGGCAGGGCCGCGCAATCCACATGCACGAACGGACGTGAGGCACGCGCCGAACCCTGATGCAGAAGGCGCGCGGTGACATCCTTACCAGTGCCGGTCTCGCCAGTGATCAAGACGGTCGGCGGCCGCGCACCGGCGGCGCCGACCAGACTCGCGATGCGCGAAACCTGTTGGCGCACCTGTTCGATGGCGGACGCGACACCCAGCAGCTGCGCGCTTTCGGCGTGCGAGGTTTCGCGCGCACGGGAATATTCCAGCTGACGACCGAGCGCGGCATGGGCCAGCACCTTCTCGATGTTGAGGCGCAACTCGTCAAGATCGATGGGCTTTTTCAAGTAATCAGAGGCCGCGCACTTCATCGCCGTGACCGCGTCCTCCACTTCGCCATAGGCGGTCATCACGATCACCGGCACGGCACTGCGCACACGCAGTTTTTGCAGATAGTCGAGACCGGAGCCGTCGGGCAGACGCATGTCGAGCAGCACCAGATCTGCAGCCTGCTCGTTCAGTTGGGCATCGGCCGCCGCCAGCGTGCCGGCGTGGGCGCAGCGATAGCCGGCCTTCTCCAGATGGCGCATCACCGCCTTGGCAAACAAGGCTTCGTCATCGACCACCAGCACGCGCGTCGCCGCGAGCGGCACATCGGCGTGCATGCCTTCGATATCCTGTTTCAATGCCATGGGCTCATTCTAGCCGGGTTGCCGGCGCGCGGATGACGACCTCGGTGCCGTGGCCCGGCTCGATATGGAACTCGAGACGGAAGTCGTGGGTGTGACAGATCTTGAACGCTATCGGGATGCCGAGCCCGGTGCCGAAACGCTTGGTGCTGGGGCCGGGGGTCAACTCACTGGGCTCGGGCTGGAAGGGAATGCCGCCGCCGCTGTCGCCAAGAGTCATGCGAACTTCGTCGTCCACCTGTTCGACCGCGAGCCACAGAGTCGCGCCCGGGGACGAGGCTTCGACCGCATTGTTCAGCAGGCCATAGAGCGCCTGCTCCATGAGGTCGCGATCGGCATCGATGGTAGCGTGCTCGTCCCAATGACCGTGTTCGCAACGCAAGCCCTGTTCGGCAATGCGCGCACCCAACAGGCGTTCAACCGCCGCCAGCAATTCCGCCGCACCCAAGGCTTGGCGGCGCGGCTTGAGCGGATGGAGATAGGACACCAGGGCCGTGACCCAACGCCCGAGTCGATCGACCGTGTCGATGATGGCGCTGCGGATCTCACCGAGTTCAGCGGCGCTCTCGGAACCATCCAGCAATTGCGCGTTAGCGCGGATCGCGGCGAGTGGATTGCGAATGTTGTGCGCAATGACGGGGATCAAACCGCCCTGTGCGGCCTGACGTTCCTGATCGAGCAAGGCGTGCTGACTTTTATCCAGCTCGGCGGCCATGCGGTTGATGCCCCGCGCGAGTTCGCGCATTTCCGTCACACCTTGTTCGAGCAGTTCGCCGTCGCGGCCGCCGTGACTCAACTCGCGCGTGCCGGACAGCACCGCCTGCATGGGTCGTACGAAGCCTAAGGTCAGACGCCAGCGTGTCAGCACCAGCAGCCCGATGCCGAGCAACACCGGCACACTGAGCACCCAGGGCGCGATAGCGAGGCGCTGTTCGACCGTGCGTTCCTGGCCTGCGATCTGCTGGGCAACGAGGCCAGTGAAAGTTTCAAAGGCGGTCTCGAAATCGGCAACGAAGCGCCGCTCGAACTCCGGGTCCAATAGCTTGGCCCGCACCAGACGATTCAAGGCATAGGGGTCGGCGAGCGTCGCGCGCAGATTCGATTGCAACAGGCTGAAGGCGGTCTGCATGCCCTGCACCGCGTAATCCTCGGCACGATGGGACGAGGCGCGGCGCAACGAGTTGAATAATTCCTGGATGGTTTTGAGATAGCGGGTATCGAGCTCGCGGGTCGCGGGGTTCTCGTCCAGCGCGGCGGCCGTGACCTCGTGCATCTGCTTGAACACCAGCGAACGGATTTCCTCGGCGGTGTGCGACATGTCGTGCAGACGGATGGTCTCGAGCGAGGATTGCTGCCACAGATAGCCCCACACCGTCGCCAGCGCACCGGTGATGATGACCAAGGTCAGGAAAGCGAGCTCGTGTACGAGCAGCAGACGGCGCAAAGACTGCGGGCGAGCCTCGGGCATGGCTGGATTATACGGCGGGGCTTGGCATGAACAAGCGCGCGGCGGCACGAAATTCGTTCAACGCGAAATCGAGTGTGCGAATGAATTCGCCTTGTAGGTGCGAATTCATTCGCACACTAAAACCGAACCACCACAACTTTTTTCGTCGTGTGAATAGCGACCTCACCAGGGCCACATGCGGCGACTCAGCCCACGCTCGCCGGCCAGCAGATGGGAGAGGAAGCCCAGCACGTGCGTGCCGATCAAGACCAGCAATGTGATCGAACACAGCACGTGCAATTCGGTGAACAGTTCATTGAGCGGCGCATCGCGCCAGCCCCAGGACGGCAGTGGCAGGCCGAACCAGCTGGTCGGGTAACCGCTGAAGCACGACGATAGATAACCACTCGCCGGCTGCAACAGCAGTAACACATAGAACGCGCCGTGCACGCTGCGGGCGAGCTGCGCCTGCCAGCGCGGCACACTGTCCGGCATGGGCGGCGGACGATGGCCGAGCCGCCAGGCCACGCGCAGGCACAGCAACACCAGCACGCACAAGCCCAGCGACTTGTGCAAAGCGAAATAGTAGCCACGCGCTGGGCCCTTGGGCAGCTCGACCATAAACCAGCCCATGGCGAACAAGGTGCTGACCAGCACGACCGTCGTCCAATGCAGGAGCATGGCGATACGGGTGTATTTGAGCGCGGGACGCGTGTCCATCATCGATATAGGCGCCGAATGAAGCGGGAAGATTAGAGCGTAGCATGGGGCCGCATCCATGCATTAGAATCCGGCAAGCATGGCGGGCAGCGCCCGCCAGCGACCGTTTCAGGGCTACGGTGTCAAGTCAGCTTGAACAATAAAAAACATGCAGGGAACACGCGCTTGGCTTTTCCATCCAGCAACGTGAAACTTGCCGCCATGATCGCGACCGCCGCACGCTTCATTAAAGGTCGAAAAACCTGGAATGTGCGAATGAATTCGCACCTGCTGGTGCTGATAGCAGTGCTCGCGCTCAGCACGATGAGCGCGCCGCTGTTCGCCGCCAGTTACGACATCGAAGTGAAGAAAAAGCAGCGGCTCTTGATCGTGCACGACGGCGAACACGTGCGCGCCACCTTTCCCATCGCGCTCGGCCGTGGCGGCCCTGGTGACAAGCGCAAGCTCGGTGACAACAAGACCCCGGAAGGCACCTATCGTATCGTCGGCGTCAATAACAACACCGCCTTCGACACCTTCCTGCGTCTTAACTACCCCAACGTCAAGGATGCCTTCTACGGCCTGAAGAGCCGCCTGATCTCACGCCCGGAATTCGATCGCATCGTCGCCGCCCTGCGTCACGGCGAAGTGCCGCCGCAGAACACCCGACTCGGCGGCTCGATAGGCATCCATGGCCTCGGCGAGGAAACGCCGGAGAAGGTCCACATCCAGAGCAAGCTCGACTGGACGCAGGGCTGCATCGCCTTACGCAACCACGACCTGCACGAACTGCGCTCGTTCATCGACGTCGGCACCCGCGTGGTCATTTCCGAGTGAGCCACGCTTGACGAGAGTGGCAGGGCTGCTGCTGTGGATGCTCGCGCTCGCGTTGCCGGCCAGCGCCGCCCATGTCGACATCGGCCCCGAACAGGACCACGTCGTCCGCTACACCGTCGACAAGCCGTTTGACGACGTGGTGTTCGAACTCAACTTTGCGATTACCGATCACAACTTCCGCATCACCGGCCGCAACAGCATAGGCGCGGGCCTGCGCGAGCGCGGCTATAAGGATTTTCCTAACGTCGAGGTCATTCACTTCTGCAGCCTGGAACTGGCGCGCGAAGTGCTGCTGCTCGACCCGGGCTTCGTTGCGCACATGCCGTGCCGGGTGACGGTGCATGAGGAAAAGGGCCGCACGGTCATCAGCCTCATCAAACTGCCGCTCGATAGCGCCGACCCGCGGGTCAACGATTTCGCTCGGCGCATGAACGCGACACTCATCGAAATCGTCGAATTCGCGGCCGGGATGTGAGGGCAGCCACGGCGACGGAATCGTTTATCATGGCCGCCGGCCGTGCCGGCCCCAGGCAGCAGGACAGGTGCGGTCTGTCGTGCTGAGGGGCACGCGCGTCATGACAACAATGCATTGAGGGGAGCCGGCTTGGTATTACTCGGAACATCGGGTCTGGTCGCGGCCTATGTGGTGGTCGCGCTGTTGCTGCTGGTGCTGAACCTCAATGCGCGCTGGTCGTGGACCGTCAAGGCACTCGCCATCGCGGTGGTCTCCGCGCTCTATCTCGTCACCTATTACTCCATTCCGCCGCTGCTGGGCTGGCCGACCGAACAACAACTACCCACGCGCTTCAACCTGATCGCGGTCTACGTGCAGGAACCGGACAAGGCCAGCGGTCGTGCCGGTGAGATCCTGTTGTGGGCATCAGACATGGCCGAGGGCCCACGCGGTGCCGAACCGCGCGCCTATCGCGTGGCGTTCTCGCAAGCGCTGCACGAGAAGGTGCAGGAGGCCGGCAACAAGATTCGCAAGGGTTTGCCGCAGCTCGGCGAAGTGAAGGAAGAGAAGATCGCCGGCCATGCCAAGGCCGCCGGTGCCGCCGAAGGCGAGCAGAAAAAGGTCGACACCACCGGCAAGGCCGCCGACGCCGTGGCCGGTGGTCAGAGCAGCACGATCATAGAATTCTACGATCTACCTGATCCGCTGTTCCCTGAAAAGTGATCGCGACGCGGCGCGCCAAGGATGGACGTGGGCCTGGCAGGCCACGACCGCGCCCCGCATTTCTCGCGCTGCTCTGCCTGGCTCTCAGCGCGCATTCCTTCAGCGCCTTGACCGCGACCCTCACCGAACACATGTCTATCGGCTGCGCGCAGGCCACGCCGCTCAGTCTGCAATGCAAGTATCGGCTGCTGGAAGATGGTGAGTTGCAGGCGGTGGTGGCCGAATGGCATGACCTAACGGTCAACGCCAAGCTTGGCGCGCGCTATCCGACCGGTGGCGACAGCACCGCGCTACTGGTGCTAGTCGACACCAGCGACCCGGCGCGCGCGCCGGCCATGCGCGCCGCGATCACCCACATCGACGCCCTGCTCAGCGCCGCCCCCAGTCATTTCCGGCTCGGCCTCGCGGCCTTTGACACCGATCTACGGGTGCTCACACCTCTCGGTGCCGACCGCGCCGAGATCCGCGTCGCCGCCGCCGGCCTTGTCGCCACGGGTCGCACCACCGAGCTTTATCGCAATGTGCGTGATGCGCTGCGCGTGCTGGAAAAATCCAATGCCACGCGCAAGGCACTGCTGGTGTTGTCCGATGGACTGGCCGAGGACTATGCCTATCATCATGAAGACGTGGTGGTACTGGCACGTGCCAATGACATCATCATCGACAGCATCGGCTATCCGCGCTCGGTGCCACAGTCCGTCGCCTTACAAACCCTGCGCCGTCTGAGCGACGACACGGGCGGCCATTATCTGCAGGCCAACTATCCCGATTTCAAACTCCCGGTTGAAGCGCTGCCCCACGCCCTCGCCTTGCTCGATAGCGGCGGGTCCTTGAGTTTCGATCTTGCACCACTGGTGGCCAAGGGCGCGGCCGGCGCGCTCGATTTGTCGCTGGCCTTTCAAACCCGCGATCAAAGTTTCCTGGTGCTGGCGCCGGTGGTCTTGCCCAATGGTGCGCCACAAGCGGCTGCGAATCCTGTCCCGACGCCGCTCGCAACACGCACCACACCGATCAGCGCAGCGCTCAAGCCCATCGACTTGAATGCTGGCCGTGTGTGGCCATGGTTCGGCATCCTGCTCGCCTTATCGCTACTGATTCTGGTGGTGGTGCTGATCTTGTACTCGTGCCTGCGACGCAGCCCATTGCCCGCCCCGCAAGCCGTCGCCAGGCCGCTGGCCTGGTTGGCGCTGGCCGAAGCGCCGTTCACACGCCACGCCATCACGACCACCCCATGGCGCGTCGGTCGCGGCCGCCACTGCGATTTCATTCTTGACGATCATTCGGTATCGCGATTGCACGCGGAGGTCCGTTCCAGCGATCAAGGGGTGTTGACCCTGCATGATCTGGAGTCGTTGAACGGTGCATTCGTCAACGACACGCGTATCGAATCGATTCAACTGCGCGAAGGCGATGTGGTCGACATCGGCGATGTGCGCATGCGCTTCACCCTCCACGACGAGAGCCACGCCGCGCAGGAAGCGACCGTGATGGTGCGCACCCGCACCCCCGCCTGAGCTTCAGCCGCGCGCTTGCCAGCTAAAGACCACACTCGACTGCTCGCCGACGACGCGAAACTCCGCCGCCACCGCCTGCCCCGGCACTACCGCCAAGCAATCGCCGACATAGAGCAAAGGCCACGTTTGCCGTTGCCAGGGCGGTACCCGCCATGTCTGAAACAGCGCTTTAAGTTCGCGGCGCGGACCGCCGGCGTGCACACGCAAGCGTTCGCCGCCCTGGCGATAACGCACATTGAGCGGCGCGGATACGAGCAGCGTCGGATCCGCGCCTTCGCCGGTTGTGAATCGGGCGCTAAGTTCGCCATGGTGTAAGGCCAACGGCGCCCAGGGCGAATTCCAACCCGCCACTTCGTCAGTCGGCACAGGCAAGGACGCCGCCGTCAGAAAAAAACGATCGTCATAACGGCGCACCGCCACATCGCGCCACACCGTAGCCGGCTGGCCATCTTTGCGGGCGCATAGCATCTCGTTCAACATCTGCGCAAGTTGCGCGCGACCGGGCGGCGGAGCATCGCGCCGCGCCAGCCAGCGTTTGATGAGATAAGGCCGCAAGGGCAGTGCGCTCTCACGTAGCCGTGACAAGGGCAGCGTCTCATCCTCGCCGAGGATTTGATCGGCCAGCGCATCCAACACTTCGACAACTTCGCCTTGCAGGCGCGCGACGTAGGCAAGCGCCGCCGCTGCGCCAGGGAACTCACGCTCCAAGACCGGCAAAATGGCGCCACGCAAACGGTTACGCGCGAAACGCTGCTCGGCATTGCTGAGGTCTTCTATCCATGTCAGGCCATGCACGCGCGCATACACCGTGAACTCAGCGCGGGCTTCATCCAGCAAAGGACGGATTAAACGCGTCTCGCCATACCGCCCGTGAGCGCGTACGCCGGCCAGTCCGTGCGGGCCAGAACCGCGCAGCGCATGTAGCAACACGGTCTCGGCCTGATCGTTCTGATGATGGGCGGTGAGCAGCGCGGTGCATGCATCGCAACGCGCCAGCAACGCCGCGTAGCGTTGCTGGCGTGCCCAGTCCTCGATGCTTGCACCGGCGGGCGGTAGTGAAGTGAGACGTTCGGCGGAAAAATCGACAGCGAGTTGGGCGGCGACTTCTGCACAATGGGCGCTCCAGCGCGGGCTGTCGATCTGCAAGCCGTGATCGATGTGATGGGCCTGCAGGCGTAGTCCACGTGCTTGCCCATAGTCGCGCAATAGATGTAGCAGAACGGTGGAATCGAGGCCGCCACTATAGGCGAGCAGCAGACCCGTAACGGCGCTCCGTTCGAGCACTGTGTCGAGTCGCGCGCAGCAGCGCGCGGCAAGCGCTACCGCGCGTTTCACAGCCTGTGGCGACTCAGCGATCGGTGTACTCGCCGATCGCGGTGAAGCGCGCACGGCGGCGCGTCACCAATTCCTCCGGGCGCAGCAGCGACGGTTCTTCGAGGGCGGTCAGGATCGCACTCTTCATGCGCGCGGCCGCCAGTTCCGGATCGCGATGGGCACCGCCCAGCGGTTCCTCGATGACAGTGTTGACGAGTCCGAGCTTGAGCAGGCTGGCAGACGTAATGCCCATGGCTTCCGCCGCATCGGCAGCGCGCTCGGCGCTCTTCCACAGAATCGACGCACAACCTTCCGGCGAAATCACCGCGTAGGTGGCGTACTGCATCATGAGAATGCGATCGCCGACACCAATCGCCAACGCCCCACCGGAACCGCCTTCGCCGATCACCGCCACCACTATCGGCGTGCGCAGGCCCGACATCACCATGAGATTGCGCGCGATAGCCTCGCTCTGGCCGCGCTCCTCGGCGTCGATGCCGGGATAGGCGCCGGGCGTATCGATGAAGGTGATGATGGGCAGACGAAAACGTTCCGCCATGTCCATGATGCGCAGCGCCTTGCGATAGCCCTCGGGCCGCGGCATGCCGAAATTGCGCAGCAGATTGTCCTTGGTATTGCGACCTTTCTGATGGCCGATGAAGGCCACGCCGCGACCGTTGAGGCGGCCAATGCCACTCACGATCGCCGGGTCGTCGGCGAAAGCACGGTCGCCATGCAATTCCTGCACGTCTTCAAACATGCGCCCCACATAGTCCAGCGTATAGGGCCGCTTGGGATGACGCGCGAGCTTGGAGATCTGCCAGGCATTGAGTGACGAGAAGATCTGACGGGTCAGTTCCTCGGAGCGCTTGCGCAGGCGATCTATCTCCTCGGAGATGTTGATCGCCGAATCGTCACCGACCCGTCGCAGTTCCTCGATCTTGGCTTCGAGTTCCGCAATCGGTTGCTCGAAGTCGAGGAAGTTGAAATTGACCTGGCCGCTGTCCACCGGACGTTCAGTCATGGTCGTGGATCTCAGTATTCGAGATGAACATGTTGTGCTCCAAAGTGGCGCTTGAGCCCGTCCAGCAGACCCTCGGAAACATTGACCCGCCATTGCTCGCCGAGCTTGAGACGGGCGCGGCTATCGGCGCGCGCGTATTCTATGGCTATCGGGCAACGGCCGTTGGCATGGCCGGCAATCATGGTCTCGAGTTGGTGGACGAAACCGTTGTTGAGCTCGGACTCGCGGATGTTGAGCACCAGCGCGCGTGCCAGACGATTGCGAGCCTCATCAATGGTCATGATCTCACTGGCCTGCACGGCGTGGTCGCCGGAGAACTCATCGACTGAACACTCGCCCTCGATGATGACAATCGAATCGGTGACCAGCTTGTCGAGATTGCGCTCAAAGGCCTCGCGATAGATCGTCACTTCGACGCGCGCAGTCTGGTCATCGAGCGAAATCACCGCCATGCGCCCGCGCCGGGTCTTGATAATGCGCACCGACATGATGAGTCCGGCAATGCGCTTCTTGCCTGGTTTGAGTTCGGACAATGAAGAACTGGCGAACGCCGACAGCTCGGTGCGATAGCGGTCGATGGGATGGCCACTGAGATAGAGACCCAGTGTCTCCTTTTCACAGGCCAGCAGTTCTTCCTTGCTCCACTCGCGCACGCCAGCCGCGTAGTCAACATTGAGCGGCGCGGCCTCGTCGACCGCCTCGGTCGCGAGCCCGAAAAAATCCGACTGCCCCGAGTCCGTCGCTTTCTGATGCTGGTCGGTGATCTGCAGCACCTGATCGAGCGCCGCCATCAGCACCGCGCGCTTATGACCGAAGCAGTCGAAGGCACCGGCCTTGATCAAGGCTTCGAGCGCGCGACGGTTGATGCGTTTGTCGGAATTTCGCCGGCACAAGTCAACCAGATCGCGATAGACGCCATGCGCGTCACGCTCTTCGGCCAGGGCTGCGATGACCGCCTCGCCCACGCCCTTCACCGCGCCGAGGCCATAGCGGATGGTCCGATCGTCGGCAACGCCGAAGCGGAAGTTGCAACGGTTGACGTCGGGTGGCACCACGGTCAGACCGAGAGATCGACATTCATCGATGAGGCCAACGACCTTATCAGTGGAGTTCATGTCGGCCGACATCACCGCCGCCATGAAGGCGGACGGATAGCGGGCCTTCAACCACGCGGTCTGGTAAGCGACCAGCGCATAGGCCGCCGAGTGCGACTTGTTGAAGCCGTAACCGGCAAACTTTTCCATCAAGTCGAAGATATAGGTGGCATCGGCTTCAGCAATGCCATTGGCCTGCGCGCCGCTGACGAAAGTCTCGCGCTGCTTGGCCATCTCCTCGGGCTTTTTCTTGCCCATCGCGCG
>JAYWAC010000053.1:0-18320 GCA_043782755.1 Pseudomonadota bacterium
GCCGGCGGTGCTGTCACGTCTGCAGGGCGTGCAGGTGCTGAAACCGGCCGCTGCAGGCGAAGCCGCCCATGGCGAAGGCCATGAAGGTCATGATGGCCCACTGCTAGAACTGGCCATGCCCGGTACGCAGACGCCCGAAGAGTACGAGGCCACAGTGCGCGATCTGGTCAGCTTCATGGTTTACTTAGGCGAACCGGCCAAGCTGGTTCGCTATCGCATCGGCTTCTGGGTCATCGCCTTCCTGTTCGTATTGTTCATCGCGACCTATCTCCTGAAGAAGGAATACTGGAAGGATATTCATTGATATGACCGCACTGGCAAATCGGCGGTCGGTCATGACGCTTTATGCAGACGCCGCCGATCCGCTGGGTCACAGTGTTCGCCTTGTATTGATGGAGAAGGATATCAATGTCGAAATCCATTTCATCGACGAGGACAGCAAACCCGAGGACCTGAACGACCTCAATCCCTATCACAACCTGCTGACGCTCATCGATCGTGATCTGGTGCTGTATGACGCCCAGATCATGATGGAGTACCTGGACGAGCGCTATCCGCATCCGCCGCTGATGCCGGTAGACCCGGTATCGCGGGCCAACAATCGCCAGTTCCGCTACCGCATCGTCCGCGACCTCTATTCCTTGGCAGCGGATCTCGAGGGCGACAATGAAATCGCAGCGGCTAATGCGCGCAAGAATCTGCGCGACAATCTGATGGCCATCTCGCCGGTCTTCGGTCAATTCCCGTTTTTCATGTCGGCCGAGTTCTCATTGGTCGATCTGTGCATGGCGCCGTTGTTGTGGCGCTTGCCACGTTACGGCGTGAAGCTCGCGCCGCAAGCCAAGCCCTTGCTGAAATACGCCGACAAGCTTTTCGACCGGCGTGCCTTTCAGATCAGCCTGTCGCCGGTCGAACAGGAAATCCGCTGAGATTGCGCGATACTCACACTCGTGAGCAAGGCCATCCCCATGACTTCCACGCGTCCCTATCTGATTCGGGCGCTGTACGAGTGGATAGTCGACAACCAATGCACGCCTCATCTGTTGGTTGAGGTCAAGGATGATCAGGTGCGCGTGCCGCGCCAGTTCGTCGAGAAAGGGGTGATCGTATTGAACGTCGCACCGGGTGCGGTCAAGCACCTGCTGCTCGGCAACGATCGCGTAAGCTTCAGTGCGCGCTTTGGTGGCACGCCCCATGATATCGACGTGCCGGTTACCGCTGTGCAGGCGATCTATGCGCGCGAGAACGGTCAGGGTATTTTTCTGGGCGATGCGACCGAGGAGACTGCGTCGCCCGCAGTTCCGGTCGATGGCGAGGCGCCGCAGCCAACCCGCCCCGGCGGCAAGCCGCCCCATCTGACCGTCGTCAAATAGGCGCGCCGTCCATCTTTGTTTACTGATACTCGAACAGTTTAACGACGCGTTGTACGCCGGCCGTCTGACTCGCGAGCTGTGCGGCGAGATTGCCTTCGTCTTGCTTGACGAGGCCGAGCAGGTAAACCGTGCCGGCCTCGCTCACCACCTTGATGCGAATGGCGTTGAGTTCCTTGGCGCCCACGATCTTGGCCTTGACGCTAGTGGTGAGCCAGCTATCGGTAGTGCGCGCGGTGATCGGGCTCGGTGCCGCGATGGCCACTTCGTTATGGGCGGTGCGCACCTTCTGGACACCTTTCACCAGATCGAACACCCGGGCGCGCATGTCTTCACTCGGCGCTTCGCCGGTCACCAGCACGATTTGGTTGTAGCTGGTGACATTGATATGCGTTTGCTGGGAGAGCTCCTTGTCGCCGCGCAGCAGATTGCCGGCTTTGAGCTCGATACTTTCGTCTTCGACCTGTGAACCGGCGGTACGCGGATCATTTACCACCGAGGCGCCGCCGGCAGCGCCACCAAGCACCAAGCCGATACAGCCACTGAGTGAGCCGGCGATCATCATCATCGCGGCGAGACGCGCTACGGAACCAGCATTGATTAATCTCGTGGTTTTCATTTATGACTCCTGGCCAAGTAAATGGCCGTCAACCAAATCACATAGACAGTGGATCACGACGAGCGTTGATTCCTGCACGCGGGCCGTGGAAAAACTTGGCACGCGCACTTCGATATCGCCTTCATCGAGACTGGCGGCGGCCTGCCCGCCATCCTTGCCGCTGACCAGGATGATGCGCATGTCGCGATCATGAGCGGCGTCGATGGCGTTGAGAATATTGTGCGAATTGCCACTGGTGGAAAACGCCAGCAGCACATCGCCGGGATAGCCGAGAGCACGGATCTGACGGGCGAAGATGTCGGCGAACTGATAGTCGTTGGCGATCGACGTCACGGTCGAAGCGTCGGTCGTCAGCGCTAGCGCTGGCAGGCCCGGACGCTCACGTTCAAAGCGATTCAACATCTCGGAGGAAAAATGCTGGGCATCACTGGCCGAGCCACCATTGCCACAGGTCAAGACCTTGCCGTTGTTCATGATCGCATCGGCGATGCAGGACGCGGCGCCCGCGATCAGGCCAGGTAGCTCATCGCGGCAACGTTGTTTGACAGCAATGCTTTCGTCAAAAATCGATTTGATGCGTTCGATGGGATCCACAGACTGCTTGTTCCTATTGATCGAACCGACGAAAGCGGGCGGTCGGCGCAGGCATTATGCAGAAAACGCTCCGGCAATCCAGTCGCATCCCGGCGCCTTGGCATCGCCATGCAAGGCCAGCACATCGAAGCGACAGGGATGGTTCGCGAAATGCGGATGGTGCATCAGAAAATCTTCGGCGGCGCGAATCAGGCGCTGCTGTTTGCGCGTGTCGACACTCTCGACGGCGCTGCCGAAACGCGCGCCGCGTCGATAGCGAACCTCGACGAAGACCAGCACTTCATCGGCGAGCATGACCAGGTCGAGTTCACCACCGCGACAGCGATGATTGCGCGTCACGCAGTGCATGCCGTGTGCGATGAGTAAGGCTTCTGCGTGGCGTTCCCAGCGTTGACCGGCACGCGTCCGTGAGACCGCGTGGCGTGTTTCAGTTGACGCCAATCGAGCCGGCCTCGCCGATGGCGGTGGGCACGCCCTCGACGAATTTTATCCACGACATATTGCGATGGAGCACGCCGTCGGCGTCCATCCACAAGTCGCCCGTCACGCCTGGTACGCGCATGGTCGGGCGTGCGCGCATGCGCGTCAGGAAAGGCAGGATGCGATAGGCATCGATACCGAAACCGTAGAGACGCGTATAGGTCTGTGCGGGGCCAGGCCAATTGCTTCGTACCAGCCGATAGGAGTCGACGTCGACCGTGCCGAACAACCATGGCATGTCGCCGAACACCAGGCCATTTAAGTCGACCTCATCGGTCTTGGTGTTGCCGTTGAAGACATTAGAAGTCGCGAATATCGGAATGGAATCGGCGCCGAAATAACGAAGTTGCGGTAACAGTTGTCGCGCGTTGTTCGGAAAAGCGGCGAGTAAGATGACATTGACGTCGGCGCGGATGCGCGCCTCGGCGTGTAGCGGGATAGCGAGTTTGCGTCGCAATGCTGCCGCGCGCGCCTCGCTCATGTCGATATTGAGCGCGCGTCGCACGGCGCTTGGATAGGCGTCAGCCGAATCGGAATAGGAGATCTGCGCCAGCACCGTGCCACCGAGATCCTGCCAGGTTTTGTTGTAGGCGGCGGCGAGGCGCGTGCCCCAGGCTGAATTGGGCGCGATGATGAGCGCGCGACTACCACCGGTATAGGCGCGACGCGCGACCTGACTGGCTTCGTCCTCTGGTGTGAGGCCGAATTGATAGAAACCGGCGCGCGGTGTCGATGCTCCAGGTTTGCTCTCGACCACGTTGAGCGCGAGTACGCTGACCGGTAGCTCGGGCAAGGTTTTCAGGCGTTCGACCAGATTCTTTTGCAGCGGACCAATGATGAACTCGGCACCGTCGCTGACCGCCCGCTGATAATCTTCGAGAATATTGTCGCCGGAGTTGGAATAGACACTGACCGCCGGCCGCGCCAGCACATTGGCATCGCTGAACCACGCAGTCATGAAACCATCGCGGACTGCGCGCGCCGCGCCACCGAGGGTTTCGTCAAAAGGCAGAATCAGGGCCACGCGCTGCGGTCGCGCCGTGGCTGTGGTGGCGCGTTCCAGCAGACCATCGATCAGGCCGGTTGCCGGGTGACCGGCGTAGCGCTGCTGCCATTCGCCAAGTTTCTCGCGCAGACCCTCGGCATCAAAGCTCGATTGCTGTGTGATGGCGACCAGCGCATACCAGCCGTTGCTGGTCGGTTCGGCGCTGGTCGCGGCGAGTTGTTCGCTGACGCGTGCGGCGGGCAAACGGTTCAGCGCGATCCAGGTTGACTGCATCATTGCCGCTTGCTGGGCACTGGGGTAGGGCAATTGAAACGCCTGAATCCAGGCCGGCGCGGCGGTTGCGAAATCCGACAAGGCCGACGCCGCAGCGGCCACTACGCGGGTCTGCACACCGCGCGCATAGGGCGACGTGCCACTTGTGTTGATCTTACTGGCGAGTGCGAGCGCTAGGTCGGCATGGCCCGCTTGCAACTGCGCACGTGCCTGGGCGAGGGCAGCGAGTGGATCGTGCTCCTCGCTGCCCGGGGCTAATGCGGCGAGCGCGCTGGTGGCGTGCGCGGCATCTCCCGCATCCTGAAAGGCGAGCGTTGCGAGCGCATTGGCGTGGATGGCATCGGCGGCGGGCAATTCGGCGGCGCGCGCCGCAAAGGCAGCCGCAGCACCGGCATAATCGCCCCGCCTCAGCAGTTGCTCGGCGATAGCCAGTGGATCGGGGGCCGGCGTCGGCGCTTGTTCCTGCACATTGCCTTGCGAGGTACACGCGCATGTAATGAGTGCGGCAAGACCAACGGGCAGAAAGCGCAGAGGATGCAGAGTTGAAATGAGCGCGGAACGGATCACCAAGGCAGTATCTTTGCCCGTCGTGGACGTGTCAATTGAACGTCCAGGCGTTTATATCGTGGCCACGCCGATTGGAAATCTCGGCGATTTGTCTGCGCGCGCGGCCGCCACCTTGGCGGCGGTCGATGTCATCTTCTGCGAAGACACCCGCCATAGCCGACACCTGCTCGATCATTTCGGCATCAACACACCGTTGTCGGCGCTCCATGATCACAACGAGGCCGAGATGAGCGAGCAGTTGCTTACCCGTCTCGCCGCAGCAGGCCAAGCCTGCGCACTGATCTCCGATGCCGGTACGCCCCTCATCTCCGATCCCGGATATGCCTTCGTGCGTGCCGCCATCGCCGCCGGGCTAGCCGTGCACAGCGTGCCGGGCACCTGCGCGATCATCGCCGCGCTCAGCGTCGCTGGCCTCTCTACCGCGCGCTTTTCCTTCGAGGGTTTCCTGCCGGCCCAGGCCGGCGCACGTGATGCGCGGCTGTCTGAATTGATCGGCGACCCTCGCACCCTGGTCTTTTATGAAGCGCCCCATCGCATCCATGCCAGCCTGGCGGCGATGGCAGCGATCTTCGGTCCACAGCGTGAAGCGGTCGTGGCGCGCGAACTGACCAAGCGTTTTGAGACCGTCTATCGCGGCACACTGGCCGAACTCGGCGCGCAATTAGCGGCGGACTCCGATGCTTCCCGTGGCGAGTTCGTCGTGCTGATTGCCGGTAACGTTGCCGAACAAGGCGCGGACGACGCCGAACTGGAGCGACTGCTGCGCATCGCGCTGGCCGAAACCGACCGCCGCACCGCGGTGCGTATCGTCACCGCGCTGAGTGGGCGTTCGCGCAACCAGGTCTATCAGGCATCGCTGCGAGTCTCGGCGTCCGACGGCGCCTGAGTGATTGAATTCACTGACGTGAACTCCCACACTGCGCCCAGCAAGTCGGCCGGGTGATCGCTGTCGTTGGTGCCGGTCCTTAAAAGCCGGCGCGGGGCGATAGAGGAAAGTCCGGGCTCCGCAGGACAGGATGCCAGGTAACACCTGGGGGGCGTGAGCCCACGGAAAGTGCCACAGAAAATATACCGCCACGCAGCAACGCGGGGTAAGGGTGAAATGGTGCGGTAAGAGCGCACCGCGCCGGCGAAAACCGGTGGCAGGGTAAACCCCATCCGGAGCAAGACCAAATAGGGGAACGTGCCGCGCAAGCGGTGAAGTGTGGTCCGCACCAGTTCCCGGGTAGGTCGCTTCAGGCGCGTGGCGACACGCGTCGCAGATGAATGATCACCGTGCTGCTCAGCAGCAACACAGAACCCGGCTTACAGGCCGACTTGCTCTTTTCTCTCCTCCTAGGGTCCAGCACCCCCAATGTGACAATTAAGATGAGCTAACAAGCTTATCCAGATGATTTATTGAGGCGTTTCCTCACAGGCATTTCTGCCCTGTAAGCATTTTCGGGCCGCTACCGTAAGTTACTGTAACTAAAGCAAGAATCACCCCCGTAAGCGGCCCGATTTGCTTGACAGTTTTCGGCCGCCGTCCTTATAGTGCCAGTTGGTGGTAAATAGTGGGGGAAAGTGGATCTGCTGTGATCATCATGCCGGGACCGCATGGGCACATCTGCCCTGCCCCGCGCTGGTCAACAGCCGATCCTCGTCGTCTTGATGTTCCGTGGACAGAGCACAATCAGCGTCGATGCGAAGGGGCGGCTTGCCGTCCCGACGCGTGTCCGTGAGCTATTGTCGACCTTGCCCAGCCCGGATCTCGTCATCACCTTAAATCCCTGGGATCTCGCGCTGTGGCTGTATCCCGTCGCCGAATGGCTGTTGATTGAAACCAAACTCGCCGGCCTGTCCGATTTTGACCGTCAGAGCCGGCGCACCAAACAAATCATGCGCGGCTATGCGACCGATTGCGTGTGCGACGGCCAGGGCCGCGTGCTGCTGCCGCCGCAGCTACGGGAAATCGCTGGCGTCGACAAACAAGTCACCTTGCTCGGCCAGGGCAACAAGCTCGAAATCTGGAACGCGGCGACCTGGGCCGCCGAGCGCGACAAATGGCTGCGCGATGTAGCGGACGGTGCCGACGCTTCGTCGTCGGCCGGTCTGGAATCTCTCTCGCTGTGAGTGACGCAGGGTTCCGCACACATTCCGGTGCTGCTGCATGAAATGCTCGAACTCATGCAGGTTCAGCCGTCTGGCACCTATATCGACGCGACCTTCGGTCGTGGCGGTCATAGCCGCGCGATGCTCGAACGTCTCGGTCCTGACGGGCGACTGTTCGTCTTCGATCGCGATCCGCAAGCTATCGCCAGCGCGCACGCGCTGGCTGTCGAGGACGCGCGCGTGACGGTCATGCACGCAGCTTTTTCGTCCATCGCCACCTGCGGTGCGCGTGAGGTCGATGGCATTGTGTTCGATCTCGGCATTTCGTCGCCACAAGTCGATGACGCCAGTCGTGGTTTCAGTTTTCGACAAGATGGTCCGCTCGACATGCGCATGGATCCGCGCACTTCACCCAGTGCCGCCGAGTGGCTGGCGACCGCCGACGAGCGAGAAATTGCCGATGTGTTGTTTCAATACGGTGACGAGCGTCGCTCGCGCTTGATCGCGAAGCGCGTTGTGGAAGCGCGTCGTCGCACGCCACTGGCCACCACGCTCGAACTCGCCAAGTTGGTACATTCCTGCTTTCCACATCACGGCGGGCGTATCGACAACGCCACGCGCACTTTTCAAGCGCTGCGAATTTTCATCAATGACGAATTGGGTGAAATCGAGCGTGCGATCGCCGTAGCCTTGGGGCTGGTCAAGCGCGATGGTCGCATCCTGGTCATCGCCTTTCATTCTCTTGAAGACCGCTTTGTGAAGCGTCGTTTTCGCGAACTCGATGCGCAGACGCGCGAGGCTGAAAACGATGTGGGACCGCGCTTTCGTCTGGTCGCGCGCAAGTCGGTGCAGGCTGGTGGCGCAGAACTTGCCGCCAATCCGCGCGCGCGCAGCGCACGCCTGCGTGCGCTGGAACGTGTCGCATGAAGACCATTGTGATCGCCGTCATCGCGGGGCTTGTCACTTTCGCCTCGGCCGTAGAGCTCGTCTTGTGTCGCCATCAGAGCCGGCGCCTGTTCGTCGAACTGCAAAGCCTGCATGAAGTGAAGCAGGGGCTCGATCAGGAATGGGGACAGTTGCTGCTCGAACAGGCGACCTGGGGTGCTGAGCTGCGTGTCGAGCAGATTGCCAACGATAAACTCAGTATGGTCGTCCCCTCGCCGAGCCAGGTGGTGGAGCTGCAATGAGTGCGCGCAATGAAAGCCGTCGCGAACTCAAGCTGCGCCGTCGTGTGGTGGTTGGTATGTTCATGGTCGGTGCCCTGATCTTGTCGTGGCGCGCACTTGATCTTCAGATCAACAAACGTGAATTTCTGCAGAGCCACGGTGACGCACGCTATCTTCGTGTCGAACGTATCGACGCCAATCGTGGCATGATCCTCGACCGCAATGGCGAGCCGCTCGCGATCAGCACGCCTACCCAATCGGCCTGGGTGCAGCCGCGGCGCTTCATCGAGTCGCGCGCTAAGTGGCCGAAGCTATGCAAGGTGCTAGGCATTCCGCTCGACCAGCTCGAGACGCTGATCATGCCGCGCATCGACAAGAAATTCGTCTACCTGCAGCGCCATTTGACGCCCGATGAAGGCGATGCGCTGAAGCGTCTCGAAATCCCGGGACTCAATCTGCAGGAAGAGCAGCGTCGCTACTATCCGGCGGGCGAGGTCGCGGCCCATATCTTAGGCTTTACCAATGTCGACGATCAGGGCCAGGAAGGCGTTGAATTGTCTTACGATCACATTCTCAAGGGCGAGCCCGGCCAGCGTCGTGTGATCAAGGACAGACTCGGCCGTGTGGTGGAGGATGTCGAACGTCTGCGTGCCACGCGTCCGGGTCGCGATGTCTATCTCAGTATCGACCAGCGCATCCAGTACGCCGCCTATCGCGCCCTGAAGATCGCCGTGCAGCAAAACGAAGCGCGTGCCGGCATGATGGTGGTGGTCGATCCGCACAGTGGCGAAGTGCTGGCGCTGGTCAATCAGCCGTCATTCAACCCGAATAACCGTGACAACTTGAACAGCGAGCGTTATCGCAATCGCGCGGTGACCGATCTGTTTGAACCGGGTTCGACCTTGAAGCCTTTCACCTTGGCGGCGGCACTGGAAAGCGGCCAATACAAGCCTGAATCGACCATCGACACCTCACCTGGCCGTTTCAAGATCGGCAAGGATACCGTGCGCGACATCAAGAACTACGGTGTGCTCGATCTCGGCGGCATCATCCAGAATTCGAGCAACGTCGGCGCCAGCAAAGTGGCCTTGTCGCTCGAACCCGAAGTGTTGTGGAAGGCGTTTCGCGATTTCGGCTTTGGTTCGATTTCCGAAATCGCGCTACCGGGCGAAGGCTACGGCCGGCTGAACGAATATCGCAATTGGAGCGAGATCGAGCACGCGACGCTGGCCTTTGGTTATGGTCTGTCGGTGACCGCCGCGCAGCTCGCGCGCGCCTATACGGTGTTGGCGAACGATGGCTTCATGCAGCCCTTGAGCATAGTCAAACTGGACGAGCAGGGTCCGCGCAAGCGCATCATCAGCGCCAACACCGCGCAAGAAATTCGCCGCATGCTGATCCGCGTGATCACCAAGGGCACGGGCGCGTTGGCGGCGGTGCCCGGTTATTCGGTGGCGGGCAAGACCGGCACCGTGCACAAGTCCATAAGCTCAGGCTATGCCGAGCATCGTTACCGCTCGCTGTTCGCCGGCATGATTCCGGCCGACAACCCGCGACTGGTGGCCGTCGTGATCATCGACGAGCCACAGCGCGGCGTCTATTTCGGTGGCAAGGTGGCGGCACCGGTGTTCGCTAGCGTGATGCGCGACGCGGTGCGCATCTTGAACATTCCGCCCGACCAGCCGGTGCAGGCCACGCCCGAAGCGGTGTGGTTGGCGGCCAGTCATGATGGCGATCGCGCGGCGGAGTCCACGCAATGATGGCCAGCTCTTTGCTCCGTGGTGTGTCACTCGCAAGCCTGTTGCGTGACATCATCGAGGTACCCGCCGCGCTCGATCGTCATATCGAGGATCTGACGCTCGACAGTCGCGAAGTACGTGCCGGCAGTTGCTTCATTGCACTTGCCGGCCACCAGGACGACGGCGGTCGCTATGCGGCCGATGCCATCGCCCGCGGCGCGATCGCGGTACTGGCCGAGCGTCCGTTGCCGGATCTGCGGCCGGATGTGCCGGTCTTGTACAGCCCGCAGCTAGGTCAGCAACTCGGCACGCTCGCCAACCGTTACTTCGGCACACCATCGGCGGCGCTCAAACTGTGCGCGGTGACCGGCACCAATGGCAAGACTACCGTCGCTCATCTATTGGCGCAGGCGGTCGAATTGATGGGCGAAAAGGCGGGTTATATCGGTACGCTTGGCGCGGGTGTGCTGCCGCAACTGAGCCCACTCGCCAATACCACGCCAGACATCATCACCATCAATCGTTGGCTGGCCGCGAGCCGCGATCGTGGCTGCTCCTTGGTGGCGCTCGAGGCTTCGTCCCATGCGCTGACGCAGCAACGTCTGGCGGGGCTCAGCATCACGGCTGGCGCCTTGACCAATCTCGGTCATGATCATCTCGATTACCACCTCGATCTCGACGCCTACGGCGCCGCCAAGCGTCGTCTGTTCGCGCACCCGGACTTAGGCGCCGTCGTGCTCAACATCGATGATGCGCTCGGTGCGCAGATCGCACTCACATGTCCAGTACCCGCGACGCTCTGGACTTGTTCTTCGCGTGAGGCCGCTGCGCGTCTGCGTGCTGATGGCATCGCCACCGCTGCCAGTGGCATGCAGTTCACGCTCGATATCGACGGTTGGCGCAAACGCATTTCGAGTTGCCTTGCCGGCCGTTTCAATGTCGATAATCTGCTCATCGTCTGTGGCCTGTTGCTGGCCACCGGCTATTCCCGCGAAGCGATCGCCGAGACGCTGCCGGCGCTGCGCGGTGTCAGCGGTCGTGCCGAGGAATGCGGACGCAGCGCGCGGGGCGCACGCGTATTCGTCGACTACGCTCATACCCCGGACAGCCTCGCCGCGATCCTCGCTACGCTGCGCGAACTCGCGCCGCGTCGTATCGTGCTGGTATTCGGTTGTGGCGGTAGTCGCGATCGCACTAAGAGACCCGTGATGGGCGCCATCGCCGAACGCGATGCCGAGCGCGTGATCATCACGGCCGACAACCCACGCGACGAAGATGCCGCCACCATCGCCGTCGAGATTTGTAGCGGTATGCGCGCGCCCGACGCGGCCAGTGTCATCGTCGATCGTGCGCTTGCCATCCGCGCGGCGATCGACGAGGCGGTTGATGGTGACTTCGTTCTGATTGCCGGCAAGGGGCATGAACGTACCCAGGAAAGCGCCGGACAGATGATAGCCTTCAGCGACCACGCCGAGATTGCGCGCGTGCTGGCGGAGCAGCGCGCATGATTAGCTTGCGACTGTCACAAGCCGCTGCGGCCATCGATACACACCTCGGCGGTGAGGACATCACTTTCGCGGGTGTCAGCACCGACACGCGCAGCCTCGCCGCCGGACAATTGTTTTTCGCGCTGCGCGGTCCGAACTTCGATGCTCATGACAAGCTCGACGATGCGCAAGTCGCCGGCGCGGTCGCTGCGGTGGTCGAACGCGCTATGCCTTCCGCGCTGCCGCAGTTGGTGGTCGCCGATAGTCGCCGCGCACTGGGCGACCTGGCGCGTGTCTGGCGACAGCGTTTCAGTGTGCCGGTGCTGGCGGTGACCGGCAGCGCAGGCAAGACCACGGTCAAGGAAATGCTGGCCGCCGTCATGCGCACGCAAGGGTCGGTACTCGCCACTCGCGGTAATCTGAATAACGACATCGGTCTGCCTTTGACCCTGTTTCAGCTCGATGAATCTCATCGCGCCGTCGTGCTCGAAATGGGCGCCAACCATGCCGGCGACATCGCCTTGTTGGTCGATATCGCGCGTCCGCAGGTCGGTGTGATCACGCTCTGCGCACCAAGCCATCTCGAAGGCTTCGGCAGCATCGAGGGCGTGGCGCGTACCAAGGGTGAAATGTTCAGCGGCCTGCCCGCCGATGGCGTGGCCATTCTCAACAACGAAGATGTGCAGGCGCCGCTGTGGCGCCAACTGGCCGGCTCGCGTCGCGTCGTGAGCTTTGGCGAAGGCGCGGATTTCAGCGCCCATGATATCCGCGCCACCAGCGACGGCAGTGTCTTCACGCTGCGCGCGCTTGACCAAGAAGTCGCGATCACGCTGCGACATCGCGGCATGCATAACGTGCGCAATGCGTTGGCTGCGGCGGCTGCCGCTAGCGCTGCCGGCGTGTCGCTGTTCGACATTGCGCGCGGTCTGGCGGAGGCCGGCACGGTCGGCGGTCGGCTGCAGTATCGTCCCGGCATCGCGGGCTGTCGTCTCATCGACGACAGCTATAACGCCAATCCAGCCTCGATCGCCGCCGCCTTGCAGGTGCTGGCTATCGAACCTGCACCGCGCTGGTTGGTATTTGGCGATATGCGCGAGCTCGGCCCCGATGCGGTGGACTATCACCGTGACGTCGGCGTGCAAGCTGCAGCTGCCGGTGTCGATCGACTTTTCACCATCGGCACGTTGGCGCGTCATGCTCATGAGCGTTTCGACCGCGCGGCTGTGCATGGCAGTGATCACGAGGGCCTGCTCAGAGCACTGCGCGCAGCGCTGTCAAGTCGCAACACGTCGCCGCCAACCATCTTGATTAAAGGCTCGCGGGCAATGGCCCTCGACAAAGTAGCCAATGCGCTCGCCGCAGGGAGTGAATCAGCGTGTTAATGGTGCTTGCGGAATGGCTGGCGAAGTATCACTCCGGCTTCGATGTATTCCGCTATCTGACGCTGCGTACGATCCTCGGCGTACTGACCTCGTTGTTCATCGCCCTGGCGGTCGGGCCGCAGATGATTCACCACCTGGCCAAGTTCCAGATCGGCCAGCCCATCCGTGAAGATGGTCCGCAATCGCATTTCTCCAAGGCCGGCACGCCGACCATGGGCGGTCTGTTGATCCTGGTCTCGATTGCGGCCAGCACCTTGCTGTGGAGCAATCTCAACAATCGTTTCGTATGGATAGTGCTGGTCACGACACTGGTGTTCGGTGCGGTCGGCTGGTACGACGACTATCTGAAGCTGGTGCGGCGCAATTCCAAGGGCATGTCAGCGCGGCACAAGATATTTTGGCAGTCGCTGGGCGCACTCGGCGCGGCGACGGTCCTGTATTACTCCGCCCAGTCGCCGACCGAGACGCAACTCATCGTGCCGCTGGTGAAAAGCGTCGCTATCGATCTCGGCTGGATGTATTTCTTGGTTGCCTACTGCGTGATCGTCGGCACCAGCAACGCGGTCAACCTCACTGATGGCCTCGACGGCCTCGCGGTATTGCCGACGGTGATGGTGGCGGCGGCCTTGATCGTGTTTGCCTATGTCGCTGGCAACATTAAGTTCGCCCATTACCTGTCGGTGCCCTATGTGCACGGTGTCGGTGAGATCTGCGTGTTCTGCGGCGCCATTGTCGGCGCCGGGCTCGGCTTTCTGTGGTTCAACACCTATCCAGCCATGGTCTTCATGGGCGACATCGGCGCGCTCGCGCTGGGCGCGGCCATCGGCACGGTCGCACTCACGGTGCGCCAGGAGCTGGCATTGATACTCATGGGCGGCGTGTTCGTAATGGAAACAGTATCGGTGATTCTGCAGGTCGCCTCTTTCAAGCTGACTGGCCGGCGCATCTTTCGCATGGCGCCGATCCATCATCATTTCGAGCTTAAGGGTTGGCCGGAGCCGCGCGTCATCGTGCGTTTCTGGATCATCACCGTGGTGCTGGTGCTGGCGGCACTGGCGACCCTGAAGATACGTTGAGCATGACGGCCATGACTGCCACGTCGACCTCCAACGCATCACCGCTGGCCGATTACGCCGTGGTCGGGCTCGGTATCACTGGCTTATCCTGCCTGCGATATCTGGCCGCACGCGGCGTGTCGGTGCTGGCGATGGATAGCCGCACAGCACCGCCCAATCTCGACGTGGTGTTGAGCGAATTTCCCGATGTGAACGTGGTGACCGGCGCCTTGGATGCCGAGACCTTGAGCCGCTGCCGTCACATCGTGTTGAGTCCGGGCTTGTCATTGGACGAACCTGCCATCCGCGCTGCGCGTGCTGCAGGCGTGGAAGTGATCGGCGACATCGAGTTGTTCGCGCGGGCCGCCAACGCGCCGGTCATCGCCATCACCGGCACCAACGGCAAGAGCACGGTCACCACGCTGGTCGCGCGCATGCTGGAAGCGGATGGCTACCGGGTGTGCGTGGGCGGCAATCTCGGTACGCCGGCGCTCGATCTGCTGGAGCTGGTGGCGCCCGATTGCTATGTGCTGGAGCTGTCCAGCTTTCAGCTTGAAACCACCACCTCGCTCGTGCCGCGCGTGGCCTGCATTCTCAATATCACGCCCGATCATCTCGACCGCTACGTGAGCTTTGCACACTACCGTGACGCCAAGGCGCGCATACTCGTGCGTGCTGAACAGGTGGTGCTGAACGGTGACGACGAGGTTGCCGCCGCGCTCAAATGTGCCGCGCCGCGCACGCTGTTTACGCTCGGTGCGCCGGCTGCCGAGCAATACGGTCTGCGTGTGGGTGAGGACGGCGAACAGCTGGTCGGACCACATGGCGTGTTGCTGTCCGCCAGTGCGCTCAAAATTGCCGGGCGCCACAACATCGCCAATGCGTTGGCGGCGATCGCGGTATGCCATGCCTTCGGTGCGCGTGGCGCGGTGTTGATTGCGGCGCTGGAAAACTTCGCCGGACTCGATCATCGCGCGCAACTGGTCGCAACCATCGATGAGGTGAGCTTCATCAATGATTCCAAGGCGACCAACTCGGGCGCGGCCTGCGCCACCATCCGCGGCCTGTGCCATGGCCGCAGCGGGGTCTTGATTGCGGGCGGTGAGCCCAAGGAACCGGACTTCAGCGCGTTTGCCGACACCGTCGTTGAGCACATGCGTGCGGTGGTCTTGATCGGTCGCGCCGCGCCGCAGTTTGCGGTCGCCATCGGCGGACGTATTCCGACCCTGTTCGCGACCGACATGCGCGGCGCAGTGGCCGCCGCCGCCGGCGCAGCGCAGCCCGGCGACCTGGTATTACTGTCACCGGCGTGCGCGAGTTTCGACATGTTCGCCAACTATGCCGCGCGTGGCGTGGCGTTTCGCGACGCAGTGTTGGAACGGAGCCGGCCATGAGCGTCACCGCTGAAGCCGTCGCTCAGGCCAAGCCGCAGCTCGCGCGTGGCGACATGCCGTCGTTTCCCTATGACATCTGGCTCATGGGTGGCGCGCTGGCCTTGCTGTGCGTGGGACTCATCATGGTGGTCTCGACCTCGGTTTCGATTGCCGAACACCGCGACATGACCCAGCTCTATTATTTCAAGCGACAGTTGTTCTCGGCCGTGCTGGGCTTGTGTGGAGCGGCCTTTCTGATGCGCACACCGCTGGTCCATTTCGAGAAATGGAGCACGTCGGTATTGTTCGTTGCGATCGCTTTTCTGATCGCGGTACTGGTGCCGGGTCTTGGTCACGAGGTCAATGGCTCGATGCGCTGGCTGGGCTTCGGCTTCTTTACCATTCAAACTTCAGAGCCGGCCAAGATGGCGGTCGTGGTCTATGTCGCGGCCTATCTGGTCCGTCACAACAAGCAGGTGCGCACCGATTTCATCGGCTTCATTAAACCTATCGGCGTGATCACTTTGATCGCGGGCCTGCTGTTGCTCGAACCGGACTTCGGCACGGCGGTGGTGTTGTTCACCACGGTGCTCGGCATGCTGTTTCTGGCCGGCGTGCCCTATATGCGGTTTTTCTTCTGGGGCTTTGCGGCGCTGACCGCGCTGGCGGCACTGTCGATGCTCGCGCCCTATCGTCTGGCGCGTCTCATGACCTTCATGGATCCCTGGTCAGACCCGTTCAACACCGGTTTTCAATTGACCCAGGCCTTGATCGCCTTCGGTCGCGGCGAATGGTTTGGTGTCGGCCTCGGTAATTCGGTGCAGAAGTTGTTCTACCTGCCCGAGGTGCACACCGATTTCGTCTTCGCGGTGATCGCCGAGGAAGGTGGTTTCGTTGGCTGCGTGACCGTCATCAGTCTGTTCGTGTTCCTGATCTGGCGCATCTTCCGTGTCGGTGGTCAGGCCGAGCGCGCCAATCTGTTGTTCGCCGCCTATGTGACCTATGGCGTGGGCCTGCTTATCGGTATCCAGGCCTTCGTCAACATGGGCGTGAACATGGGCATCCTGCCAACCAAGGGTTTGCCGCTGCCGTTCCTGAGTTATGGCAGCAACAATCTGGTGGTGACCTTGGGCGCGGTAGGTATCGCACTGCGTGCGGGTTTCGAAGCGCACGAAGTTACGCACCCACGCGTCGTGGCGCCACCGATCATGACTGCGCTGCCGACCTCGAACTCGCTAGACCACGCGCAATACGAGGACGACGAGGAGGACAATCATGGCTAGGACAGTCATGATCGTTGCCGGTGGTACCGGTGGCCATGTTTATCCCGGCCTCGCGGTTGCCGCAGCCTTGCGTGCACGCAATGTGGACCTCTATTGGATGGGCACCGAGCGCGGTATCGAAGCGCGCATCGTGCCGCAGGCTGGTTTGCCCTTGGTGACCATCCCGGTCAACGGTCTGCGTCGACGTGGTTGGTGGCGCTGGTTGGCCGCGCCTTTCGGCGTGAGCTATGCCATCTGGTGCGCGCTGGCCGCGATACGTCGCATACGGCCGCAGGTGGTGCTGGGCATGGGCGGCTTCGTCAGCGGACCGGGTGGCATCGCCGCCTGGTTAAGCCGGCGGCCATTGATCATTCATGAACAGAATGCGATGCCGGGCTTGAGCAATCGCATCCTCAGTCATTTCGCATGCCGCGTGTTGCAGGGCTTTCCCGGCAGCTTCGCGGCAACCGTGCGAGCCATCACCACCGGCAATCCGGTCCGCGCCGAGATCGCTGCCATCGCCGCGCCGTTAGCGCGCGCGCATCGGCAAGGAACATTGAACGTGCTGGTGTTCGGCGGCAGTCGCGGCGCGCGTGCCTTGAACGAACTGGTGCCGCAGGCACTCGCCGTTTGCGCTGTGCACAACATCACCGTGCGCCACCAATGTGGTGCGGACGATGTCGCGGCTACCGAGGCACGTTATGCGCAAGCCAGCAACCTCAATGCCGCGAGCGTGGTGTCCTACATCGACGATATGCCGAGCGCTTATGCGTGGGCCGATCTGGTGATTGCGCGCGCCGGTGCCAGCAGCATCGCCGAGATCGCGGCCTGCGGTGTGGCCTCAATCCTGATTCCATTTCCCTACGCGGTCGATGATCACCAGACCGCTAATGCGCGTTACCTGTCGAGCGTCGACGCGGCCTTGCTCATGCCGGAAGCGGATCTGAGCGTCGACAATCTGGCGCGCGAAGTCGGGCGTCTGCTGGGTGACTCGGGTGCGCGCGTGCAGATGGCGGAGCGCGCACGGGCGCTGGCCCGTCCCCATGCCACGAACGATGTCGCAGCTCAATGTCTGGAGTTCGTCGATGCATGACCCTCACGGCACGCTCATGCATCGCGTCGAGCGGATTCATTTCATCGGCGTCGGTGGCTCGGGGATGAGCGGCATCGCCGAAGTATTGTCGAATCTCGGCTACAAGGTCTCGGGCTCCGATCAGAGTACGAGTCGTGTGACCGAGCACTTGCGTGCGGCTGGCGTCACAGTGCTCGGCACCCATCAAGCGGTCAATGTCAACCGCGCCGATGTGGTGGTCTATTCCAGCGCGATTGCCGAAGACAACGTCGAGCTGGTGGCGGCGCGCGCGCAGCGCATCCCGGTGGTGCCACGTGCCGAGATGCTCGCCGAGCTGATGCGTTTCCGACGCGGCATCGCCATCGCTGGCACCCACGGCAAGACCACCACCACCAGCCTGGTGGCGACGGTCTTGGCCGAAGCCGGCCTCGATCCGACTTTTGTAGTCGGTGGCCTGGTCAAGAGCATCAACGCCAATGCCCGCCTCGGCGCCGGTCGTTATCTGGTCGCTGAAGCTGACGAGAGCGATGCCTCCTTTCTGTTGTTGCATCCGCTGGTGGCGGTGTTGACCAATGTCGATGCCGATCACATGGCAACCTATCACGGTGACTTCGCGGTACTGAAGGCGACCTTTGTCGAATTCTTTCGTCGACTGCCGTTCTATGGCGTCGCCTGTGTGTGTCTGGACGATGCGCAAGCGGCGTCGCTGATCCCGGAGATCCGTGCGCGCGTGATCACCTATGGCGTGCACCACGACGCCGATGTGCGCGGCTACGATCTGCGC